>JBCBPG010000401.1:0-4825 GCA_039820865.1 Pseudomonadota bacterium | reverse complement strand
CTGGACTGGGACGCGGGCGCGGTGCCGCGGTCGCGGCGGTTCGACGATCCCTACTATGCCGGGCCCGCGGGGCGGGCGGAGACCACGCATGTGTTTCTGGCGGGCAACGGGCTGCCGGGGCGCTGGGCGCATCGCGAGGGGGGCGCGTTCCACGTGGCCGAGCTGGGCTTCGGGACGGGGCTGTCGTTTCTGGTGACGCTCGAGGCCTGGGTCCGGGCGGGCGCGGAGGGGCGGCTGGTGTTCTCACGGTCGAGGGGTTCCCGATGGCGCCGGCCGACCGGGCGCGGGCGCTGGCGCCCTGGCCGGACCTGGCGGCGCTGGGGGCGCCGTTCCTGGGCGCCCTGCCCGCGGCGCCGGGCTGGCACGAGATCCGGCGGGGCGCGGTGACGCTGCGGCTGGGGATCGGCGAGGCCTCGGCGATGGTGGCGGGCGTGGCGCCGGCCGATGCCTGGTATCTCGACGGCTTCAGCCCCGCGAAGAACCCGGCGATGTGGACGCCCGAGCTGATGGCGGCGGTGGCGGCGCGGACGCGCCCGGGCGGGACCTTCGCCACCTATACCGCCGCGGGGCATGTGCGCCGGGCGCTGGCGGCGGCGGGCTTCGCGGTCGAGCGCGTGCCGGGCTTCGGCGCCAAGCGGCACATGACGCGCGGCCGGCTCGACGGGGTGGCGGGTCCCTAGTCCGCCCCCTCCCCCCGCCCCGCCCGGCGGCCCCTCCCGCCGGCCCCGCCCACCGGCACGCCCGGCCGTCGACCGGCCGAGGCGCGGCACCGGTCGTGGCATCGGGCGCGGCATCGAGCCTGGCGAGCGGGCGCGGGGACCGGCCCGGGCGGCGTGGCGGGCCCCGGGCCGCCCCTCCCACCGACCCCTCCCACCTGCCCCTCCCACCGGCCCCTCCCACCGACCCCTCCCACCGGCCCGCCCGGCCGTTGACCGGCCGAGGCGCGGCATCGGGCGCGTCAGTGGGCGCGGCAGCGGGCCTGGCGAGCGGGCGCGGGGACCGGCCCGGGTGGCGTGGCGGGCCCGGGGCCGTTGCGTCCGGCCGGCCACCAGCGTTCGGAGAATGGTCACACCCGTGCGTCTATCCTGACGCGGGTGGGAGCGGGAGCGGGAGCGGGAGCGCGATCGCCGAGCCTCTGCCTGCCGGCGCGACGGGCGCGGCGCCACCAGCCGGGAGGATCGGGATCGCGCCGTTGAAGGACCGCGTCACCGCGGGGAGCGAGCGGGCGAACCGATGAGGGGGCCGAGGCGAGGGCCGGCGGGCGCCCTGATGACGTTGCGGCACGGGCGCAACCCGCCCCGGGACCGTTTTCGCGCCACCACGGGGCAGAAAATGCGCCGGCCGGGCGCTGGCGATTTGACCTCCGCGGCCTTCGACCGCATTTATGGGCGGTGCAGCAGAGGGGGTGCATCGGTGCGCAACGGACTCTTTATCTTCGCGATGGTCGCGCTCGCGGCCACGCCGGCGGCGGCCTATATCGGCCCGGGCATCGGCGCGGGCACGATCGCGGTCGTGCTGGGCGTGCTCGCCTCGATCGTGATGGCCTTCGTCGCGATCCTCTGGTACCCGGTCAAACGGATGCTCAAGAAGAAGAAGGCGGCCCCGGCGACCACGGGTACGGGCGAGACCGAGGGCTGATGGCCTGGATCGTCACGGCGCTGATCTGCGTCGTCGCCGTCGAGATCGCGGTCAGGCTGCCCTTTCTGCCCCTCGCCCAGCGCGCGGCGGTCACGTCGCGCAAGGCGATGAAGGCGATGGGCAGCCCCAAGGTCTCGGACCACTGGAAGGAAAAGGCGATGATGGCCTATGCGGGCACCATGATGGGGTGCTCGATGAAGCTGGCCGGCCTGATCGTGGCGCTCTTCGCCGTGGTCGGCCTGATCGCCTATGGCGCCGACATGGTGCTGGGCGGCTATATCGCCTTCCTGACGGGGCTGGTGGGGCTGGCGGCCTCGCTGGTCTTCGCCACCGCCTGGGCCTTCGTCCGCGGTCGCGTGCCGGGCATCGCCTGAGCACGTGGCGCGGGACCTGGGGGACGTGATGCGGGGGACGCGCTGATGTCGGAGGCCGCGGCCGCCTATGGCCGGCTCGATCGCCTGCTCCATCGCCTGGCGCTGGGATCGAAGGCCGTCGCCGAGATGACCTTCGACATGGAGCAGGCGCGGGCCAGGCCCGACGCGGATGCCGTCGCGGGCGCGCGCCATGTCGTTGTCGCCGGGCTGGCGCGGGCGGGGACGACGGTGCTGATGCGCCGCTTCCACGCCTCCGGCGCGTTCCGGTCGCTGACCTATCGCGACATGCCCTTCGTGCTGGCGCCGGGGCTTTGGCGCAAGCTGTCGGGCCGCGGCAAGGCCGGCGTGGCGGCCGAGCGCGCCCATGGCGACGGCGTGATCGTCGACACCGAGAGCCCCGAGGGGCTGGAGGAGGTCTTCTGGCGCGTCTTCTGCGGCGACGACTATCTGCGCGCCGACAGCCTGGTGCCCCATGCGGTCGATGGCGAGACGGTCGAGGCCTATCGCAAGTTCGTGGGCGCCGTGCTGGCGGCGGGCGAGGGCGCCGGCGAGGGGCCGGGGCGCTATCTCGCCAAGAACAACAACGCGATCCTGCGGCTGGACGCGGTGGCGGCCGCCCTGCCCCGGGCGCTGATCGTGGTGCCGTTCCGCGATCCGGTCGACCAGGCGCGCTCGCTGATGAGCCAGCATCGCCGCTTCACGGGCCCGGAACACGACGATCCGTTCACGCGCGACTACATGCGCTGGCTGGCGCATCACGAGTTCGGGCCGGGGCATCGCCCGTTCCGGATGGGCGGTGCGCCGGCGGCCGGGGAGGCGGGGCCGGAGACGATCGACTACTGGCTCGGCCTCTGGATCGACGTCTATGGCTGGCTGGCGGACCGGCTGCCGGCGACGGCGGTGCTGTCGTGCTACGAGACGCTCTGCGACGATCCGGCCGCCTGGGCGCGGCTGGCCGAGCGGGCGGAGGTGGCGGTCGAGATCCCGGGCGCCGATCCCTTCAGCCGCCGCTCGGGCAGCGCCTCGGCCGACGGCGCGGACGGCGCGCTTGTCGATCGGGCGCGCGCGCTCTACGAGACGCTGCGCACGCGTGCGGCGGGCTGACGGTCTGCGCTGACGGGATGTGCTGAGGGGGGCACCCCCCGTTAACCACGGCCGGTCTAGGGTCCGGGCCACGGTCGGATCGGGCGCTTTAGGCGGCGGGGGCCGCCATACGGGAAAGGCTTCGGGGGGAGCGATGGAACGCAACGTACCCGTCTGGGCGGTGGCGCTCATCGTGCTCTGCCTGCTGCTCTTCACCATGGTCTTCGGCTGGGCGGTGCGCAGCACCATCGGCGGCAGCGACCGCTCGGGCCTGTTCGGCCGGGTCGCGGTCGAGATCGCGGAGTTCCCGCACCTGATGCGGCGCACCTATCAGGAGGTCGTGCAGGGCGCGACGGGCCGGCCGGACGAGGCGCTCTCGATCTGGCCGCCCTATGCGCCCGACCAGAAGGGGCAGCGCCCGCTGCCGGGCTCGCTCGAGGCGGGGCTGGTGGGGCTGAGCCTGCGGGGTGACCCGGGCGAGTACCGCCCCGGCTGGCGGCTGCTGACCGGCACCTTCGCGCTGGCCGAGGGCGAGGACGGCACCGCGCCCGATGCCGCGCCCGATGCCGCGATCGGCGACGCCTTCGGCCATCGTGCGCTGCTGCTGTCGCCCGAGATGGAGATCGCGCGGGTCTGGGACCTCGACGCAGGGCTGGTCGAGGAGACGGCCGAGCCCGGGCGGCGCGCGCCCCATGCGATGACGATCCTGCCGGACCTTTCGCTGATCTCGGGCTTCGACGGCGGGCGGACGCTGCGGCGCATCGGCCCCTGCGGCGAGGCGATGTGGGAGCGCGCGGGCGGTTATCACCACGCGGTGTCGAGCGATGCGGGGGGCACGCGGCTCTGGACGCTGCGCAACCGGGGCGACACGAACTACAGGCGCCACGAGTTCGTCGAGCTGGATGCCGAGACGGGCGAGGACCTGCGCGTCTTCAACGTCGCCGACATCATCGCGGCCAACCCGGAGACCGGCGCGCTGGAGCTTCGGCGGTCGCTGGACGATGCGGGGGCGGGCTGGAACTATCGCGAGGCACCGGACAAGTGGCTCTTCGACCCGCATCATTTCAACGACATCGACCCGCTGCCGCCGGAACTGGCGGAGGCCTTCCCGGGCTTCGAGGCGGGTGACCTGCTGATCAGCGCGCGCTCGATCGACCTGGTCTTCGCGGTCGACCCGGACACGCAGGAACTGCGCTGGTACAGCCACGGGCCCTGGATCCGCCAGCACGACCCGGACTGGCAGCCGAACGGGACGATCACGGTCTACGACAACCGGATGGGGCGGCTGCACAGCCGGATCGTGTCGATCGACCCGCGATCGGGCGCCGTGGGGACGCGGCTGGCGGGCGAGGACACCGACTTTCACAGCCGCATCCGCGGCAAGCACGACATCACACCGGGCGGCCATGTGCTGGTCGCCGCGACCCAGCAGGGCCGCGCCTTCGAGGTGGCGGCCAATGGCGACATCGTGCTGGACATCCTGAACCACTCGGCCGACCGCGAGCGGAGCTTCGGCATCGCCCATTTCGAATGGCTGCCGCCGGACGCGGTCGAGGGCGACGGGACCTGCCCGGGCTGAGGCGCGGGTCCCTGCCCTGGAGCCAGAGCGGTTGCCGACCGACCCGAGGCGCCAACCCTCGCCCCCTCCCGCGTCATCGTTGCCACGATCCCGTTACCGTTCAGCGAACGCTCCTCGACGCTGGGACGCAACGGGATGTTCATGCGCGTCG
>JBCBPG010000400.1:0-4844 GCA_039820865.1 Pseudomonadota bacterium | reverse complement strand
TCCAGCGCGATCCCGCAGTTCGAGCCGTCGAAGAGCGAGACATGCGTCTCGACCACGCCCTCGGGCAGCGAGGCGGCGTCGACCGCGAAGCCATGGTTCATCGAGGTGATCTCGACCTTGCCGGTGGCGATCTCCTTGACCGGGTGGTTCGCGCCGTGATGGCCGTGGTTCATCTTGACGGTGCGCCCGCCCAGCGCCAGCGCCAGCATCTGGTGGCCGAGGCAGATGCCGAAGATCGGCGTGCCCGCCGCCAGCACGCCCCGGATCATCGGCACGGCGTACTCCCCCGTCGCCGCCGGATCGCCAGGCCCGTTCGACAGGAACACCCCGTCGGGGTCATGCGCCAGCACCTCCTCGGCCGTCGCCGTCGGCGGCAGCACCGTCACCGCGCAGCCCGCCGAGGCGAGCGAGCGCAGGATGTTCCGCTTGGCGCCATAGTCGACGGCCACGACCCGCGCGCGCGGCGCCGTCAGCGGTGCGAACCCCGTGCCCCAGGCCCAGCGCGTCTCGTCCCAGGCATAGGACTGGCGCGTGCCGACGTCCCGGGCCAGATCCAGCCCCTCGAGCCCCGGGAAGCCCTGCGCCGCGCGCACCAGCGCCGCCTCGTCGAATCGCCCCTCCGGCTCGTGGGCGATCGCGACATGGGGCATGCCCGCGGCACGGATCATCCGCGCCAGCCGCCGGGTATCGACGCCCCCGACGCCGATACGGCCATAGCGCCGCATCCAGGCATCGAGCGCCTCGCCCGCGCGCCAGTTCCGCGGCGCCGTGGGGTCGAGGCGGACGACCATGCCGCGCGCGCCGGGCTCGGGCGCCTCCTCGTCCTCGGCATTGGCGCCGACGTTGCCGATATGCGGAAAGGTGAAGGTCACGATCTGCCCGGCATAGGAGGGGTCCGTCATAACCTCCTGATATCCGGTCATCGCCGTGTTGAAGCAGAGCTCGCCGACCGCGACGCCCGTCGCCCCGAACCCGCGCGCCGGCAGCACCGTGCCGTCGGCAAAGGCGATGCGGGCGGTGGCGTGCAGCTCGGTCATGGGTCTGGCTCCTGCCTCTCTTCCGGCCTCGGCGGCGGCGCAAGCTAGGCCGGGGGCGGTCGCCGGTCAATGGAATTTTCCCCCGGTTATTCAACCTGTTAGCGAACGGGTCACCATCTTGCGACCGGCCGGGGCCTCATGTAGCGTCCCGCAGTGTACCGCTTGACTGTCGGCCGACGACGGTCCAGATGCCCACCCCCGGCGGCCATGCGACCCCGCGACGCCGCCTGCTGCCGAGCCCGGGAGTCCTCCATGACCTCCACCATCGACCGCCTCGAAGGGGCCCTCGCGGACTGCCCGCCCGAGGACGACGTGCGCGCCTGCACGCTGCGGCTGATGCTGGCGGCGGTGCGCGACCGCGAGGCGGTGGCCGGGCGCGGCGGCGACGAGGGGCCGGTGGCGCTCGAGGGCCAGGCGCTGCGCGATCTCCTCTGCCGCATGGTGCGCCAGCGCGAGGAATCGATCCGCACCTACGAGGAGCAGGGCCATGCCGACATGGCCGAGCGCGAGCGCCAGGAGATCGACGTCATCCGCACGTTCCTGCCCAAGCCGATGTCGCGCGGCGAGATGGCCGAGGCCGTGCGCCGCGCCATCGCCGAGACCGAGGCCCGCTCGATCCGCGACCTCGGCCGCGTCATGGGTCACCTGCGCGACCGCTACCCCGGCCGCATCGACTTCTGCGAAGCCGGCGCCCAGGTGAAGGCCGCCCTCGGCTGATCCACCGGGCTGATCGGCGGGGCTGATCGGCCGGGTCGCGGGGCAGGCGCTCCTCAGCGCCTCGCCACGACGGCGCGACGCTGGAAGGCCATCGCCGCCATCGCGCCAAGCAGCAGCAGCAGCGCCGGCGGCGCCGGGATCACCGCAGCGCCCAGCACGACGATCCGCTCCGCGCGCCCCTCGACGAGCGGGCCAGACGATCCGCCGAACCGCAGCCCGACACGCATCGCGCCGTCCAGCGCCGCTGCCGTGTCGAGCGGCATGTTCACCGTCACGATGTCGAACTCGGCAGAGGTGATCGATTCCAGAGCAGACGGCGACGTCCCCTCGAGGTTGAAGACCTCCGTTCGCGACGTCACGGTGTCCG
This sequence comes from Pseudomonadota bacterium, assembly GCA_039820865.1. GTDB lineage: Bacteria > Pseudomonadota > Alphaproteobacteria > Rhodobacterales > Rhodobacteraceae > Thermohalobaculum. The sequence goes on along the minus strand of JBCBPG010000400.1, from coordinate 2,723 downwards.
GACTGTCGACGCGCAGAACCGATACGTCTCCGGATGCCAGCGTTTCGGCCGTCATGCTGTCGAGATCGAACGAGAAGGGGCCAGCATCCAGGCGGGCCGTCGCGATGTCGAAGACGCCCACGCCCATCTCCGGGTCGCCGTCCGATTGGTCAAGCTGGATCGTGAACGTTAGCGCGGCCGCGTCGCCCACCGCCGCTACCACCTCGGCACCACCGGTCTGCAGCCGGTCGTAGAGAGACGACGCCTCGGTGATGCGTCCCAGCGCCGTCACCGTACGGGTCTCGCCGACGTCCTCGACCGTCACGTCGTCGAATTCGAAGGCCAGCACTTCGTCCCGGCTGACCCGGATGTCGCCACGGAACCGCGCTCCTGGCACCGTGAAGATCTCCCCCGGGACCGCGTCGGCATCCAGCAGCATGTCGTCACGAAGGATCACGCTGAAACCGATGTCCGAAAGGCCCAGCGGCTGCTCGCTCCGAAGCGTCGTGGTCGGCGCGTCGGCCGGAAACCGAATCTCCCCGATCTCGGTCGTGACACGCAGGCGGCCCGGCGTCTGCACGAGTTCGCTCTCGGCGTTCACGTAGCGCTGAGCGCCGATATCCAGCACCTGCGTCGCACCCAAGAAGACGCCCCGTTCGACGTCGCCGCTATCGGCATCCGGCGCCTCTGCGTCATACCGGACGCGGTAGATGAACGGATCGCCCACCGCGAAGTCGACCAGCAGCGGATCAGCCTCGACCACAACGCCCCGCGCCTCGAGCGTGAGGGCCGAGGCGCTTCCGGCAACCGACGCCATCGCGGCAAGCGCGACGGCGAGACGAACAAGCCGCATGTCATCACCCTCCGACCGTCCCCAACGACGGCAACACCCTACAGCCCCGGCACGACGAAGGTGTGACGATCGCGCGCCGGCGCCGTTGGCGATGCGCCTCCACCCCGCGTCGCGGCGACCAGCCACGCCACCGCCGCGCACCGCCCGCGCTTGCCGTACCCCGGCCCATCCGCTACCCCCCGGCGCGACCCGTAGGGTGGGCGATGCGCCCACCACCGCCCGCGGAGCCGACGATGCCCAAGGACAAGCAGAAGAAGCAGCCCCGCCCGACCGCGGCACCGCCGCGGGGCCTGCGCGACTATGTCGGGTCCGAGGTCACGCGCCGCCAGGCCATGCTCGCCACCATCACCGAGGTCTATCACCGCTACGGCTTCGACCCGCTCGAGACCAGCGCCATCGAGACCGTCGAGGCCCTGGGAAAGTTCCTGCCCGACACGGACCGGCCGAACGAGGGCGTCTTCGCCTTCCAGGACGAGGACGAGACCTGGCTGGCGCTGCGCTACGACCTCACCGCGCCGCTCGCCCGCTTCGCCGCCGAGCATCGCCAGGACCTGCCGACGCCCTTCCGCCGCTATGCCACCGGCCCCGTCTGGCGCAACGAGAAACCCGGCCCCGGGCGCTATCGCCAGTTCTACCAGTGCGATGCCGACACCGTGGGCTCGGCCAGCCCGGCGGCGGATGCCGAGATCTGCATGATGCTGGCCGACGCGTTCGAGGCGCTCGGCATCCCCGCCGGCGACATCGCGATCAAGCTCAACAACCGCAAGATCCTGAACGGCATTCTCGAGACCGTCGCCGCCGGCGCCTCCGAGGAGACCGCCGCCGCGGTGCTCCGCACCCTCGACAAGCTCGACAAGGCGGGCCCCGAGGGCGTGCGCCAGCTGCTGACCACCGGCCGCAAGGACGCCTCCGGCGCCTTCATCCCCGGCGTCGGCCTGACCGAGCCCCAGGCCGAGGCCTGCCTCGCCTTCCTCGCCGCCCGCCGCGCCACCAACGCCGAGACGCTGGCCGAGCTCGCCCGCGTCGTCTCAGGCTCGCCCACCGGCGAGGCCGGCGTCGCCGAGCTCGAGGCCATCGTGACCCTGACCGAGGCACAGGGCTACGGCGCCCGCATCGCCGTCGATCCCTCGGTCGTGCGCGGCCTCGGCTACTATACCGGTCCCGTCTTCGAGGCCGAGCTCACCTTCGAGATCACCGACGAGGACGGCCGGCCCCGCCAGTTCGGCTCGGTCGCCGGCGGCGGGCGCTACGACGACCTCGTCAAGCGCTTCACCGGCCAGGCGGTACCCGCCACCGGCGTCTCGATCGGCGTCGACCGCCTGCTCGCCGCGCTGGCCGCCATCGGCCGCGACGCCGGCCAGGCCGAGGGCCCCGTCGTCGTCCTGGCGGTCGAGCGCGAGCGCATGGCCGACTACCAGGCCATGGCCGGCGAACTCCGCCGCGACGGGATCCGCGCCGAGGTCGCGCTCGGCGCCGCCAACATGGGCAAGCAGCTCAAGTATGCCGACCGCCGCGACGCCCCCGTCGCGGTCATCGAGGGCCCCGACGAGCGCGCGGCCGGCCAGGTCCAGCTCAAGGACCTCGCCCTCGGCAAGCGCCTCTCGGCCAAGATCGAGACCCGCGAGGAATGGGCCGAACAGCCCGCCCAGCGCAGCGTCCCCCGCGCCGACCTCGTCACCGCCGTCCGCGCCATGCTGAAGGATCACGGTCAGTTGTCGCCGCAAGACCGGGACGAGGAGCTTTGGGAATGAGCGACACCCCCCGGCCCATGCCCGAGAACCTGGCCGCCGAGGCACCGCCCGACAACGCCCCCGGCATCGGCCGGGCGGCCCGGATCACCCGCCAGGGCAGCGCGCTGGCCGAGATCGACGCGGTGCTCGAGACGCTCTCG
>JBCBPG010000399.1:0-4853 GCA_039820865.1 Pseudomonadota bacterium | reverse complement strand
GTCCTGGCGGCGGCGCTGGAGAGCGAGACCGACCCGGCCGTGGCCGAGGCGATCGGCGCGATCCGCACCAGCCTGCTGCTGGGCGATCCGGACCCCACGCGCCGGGCCGAGGCGATCGGCGCCATCGCCGCCGACGCCACGCTGCGCAACCGCACCACCATCGCCGGGGCGCTGGAGAACGAGAGCGATCCCGCCGTGCTGGCGGCCGGCGAGGCGGCGCTGGCCGAGATCGATCGCACGCTCGCCATCGGCCGGGCGCTCGCGACGCTCTACAGCGGGGTCTCCTATGCCAGCGTGCTGCTCCTCGCGGCGCTGGGTCTTGCGATCATCTTCGGGCTGATGGGGGTGATCAACCTCGCGCAGGGCGAGCTGATCATGGTCGGCGCCTATGCCGCCTGGTTCACGCAGGAGGCGATCCGCGCGGCGGTGCCCGGGCTGCTCGACTGGTACCTGTTCCTGGCGATCCCGGTCTCGTTCTCGGCCGCCGCCCTGGTCGGGATCGCGATGGAGGCGACGGTGATCCGCCGGCTCTACGATCGGCCGCTGATGACGCTGCTGGCGACCTGGGCGATCTCGCTCCTGATGATCAACGCGGTGCGCGTCGGCATCGGCACCCAGAACCTCGAGTTCCACCAGCCGGCCTATGTCTCGGGCGGCTTCCCGGTGATCGGCGACTTCATCATGACGTCGAACCGGCTGTTCGCCATCGCCATCGCGGCGGCGGCCTTCCTGGGCGTGCTGGCGCTGATCCGCTTCACCACGCTGGGGATGAACATCCGCGCGGTCACCCAGAACCGGGCGATGGCCGGCGCCGCGGGGATCGACACGCGGCTGACCGACCGGCTGGCCTTCGGGCTGGGCTCGGGGCTCGCGGGGCTGGCGGGCCTGGCGCTCTCGCCCCTCTACAACGTCAACCCGACCATGGGGACGGGGTTCATCGTCGACAGCTTCATGGTCGTCGTCCTCGGCGGTGTCGGCAGCCTGGCGGGCGCGGTGGTCGCGGCGCTGGGGATCGGTCAGATCAACGTGGCGATCGAGCCGATCTACGGCGCGGTCGCGGCCAAGGTGATCGTGCTGCTGCTCGTCATCCTCTTCATCCAGCGCCGGCCCGAGGGGCTGTTCGCGCCGCAGGGGAGGCGCTGATGGCGACCAACGACGCCACCGGCCGGGTCGAGCGGCCGTACCTGTTCCGCGCCGTCGCCGCGCTGATGGCCGCCGTCGCCGTGGCGCTGCCCGTCCTCGGCGGGCCGCTGGCGGAGGGACCCGCGGGGATCTCGCCCTACTTCGCCAACATCGTCGGCCAGATCGCGACCTTCGCGCTGCTCGCCATCGCGCTGGACCTGATCTGGGGCTATGCGGGGATCCTGTCGCTTGGCCACGGGCTGTTCTTCGCCCTCGGCGGCTATCTGGTCGCGATGCACATGCTGAAGGCGGGCTACGCCTATAACGGCGTGACGCCGGACATCATGACCTTCATGGGCTGGACCGAGCTGCCGGCGCACTGGTGGGGGTTCGAGGTCTTCCCCTTCGCGCTCCTGCTGATCGTGCTGCTGCCGGGCCTGGTGGCCTTCGCCTACGGCTACTTCTCGTTCCGCTCGCGCGTGGCCGGGGTCTATTTCGCGATCATCACCCAGGCGCTGACCTATGTCGCGATGCTGCTGATGTTCCGCAACGACACGGGCTTCGGCGGCAACAACGGGATGACCGGGTTCACGACGCTGCTCGGCTTTGACGTGGCGGCCGAGGCGACGGTGGTGGGGCTTGCCACGGTGTCGGTCGTGGTCACGCTGGCGGCCTATCTCGCCTGCGGGCGGCTGATGCGCTCGCCCTTCGGCCGGCTGCTGATCGCGGTGCGCGACGACGAGGACCGGCTGCGCTTTCTCGGCTACGACACGCTCTGGCCCAAGCTGGCGGTCTGGACGCTCTCGGCGGTGCTGGCGGCCATCGCAGGCGCGCTCTACGTGCCGCAGGTCGGCATCATCAATCCCAAGCTCCTGTCGCCGGAGCTGTCGATCGAGATCGCGGTCTGGGTGGCGCTGGGCGGGCGCGGCGCGCTGGCCGGCGCGGTGATCGGCGCGTGTCTCATCAGCGCGCTCAAGTTCTGGCTGACGGGCTTCGCGCCCGATCTCTGGCCCTTCATCCTGGCGGGCGTCGTGCTGGCGATCGTGACGACGCTGCCGAACGGGCTGCTCGACCTCCGCCTGCCGCGCGCACGCCGCGCCGCGGGCGCGCCGCAGCCCGTCGCCGAGGCCGGCCATGGGCGGTGAGCGCGCGCCGGGCGGGCAGGCGATCCAGGTCGACGGCCTGCGCGTCGCCTTCGGCGATTTCGTCGCCATCCCGGGGCTCAGCTTCATCGCCCGCTATGGCGAGATCCATGGCGTGATCGGACCGAACGGCGCGGGCAAGACCACGCTGCTCGACGTCGTCACCGGCAAGACCCGGCCCAAGGCGGGCAGGGTGCTGCTCGACGGCTCGGTCGACCTGTTGCGCCTGTCCGAGCCCCAGATCGCGCTGGCCGGCGTGGGGCGCAAGTTCCAGAAGCCGAGCGTGTTCGACGCGCTGAGCGTGCGCGAGAACCTGGAGCTTGCGCTGCGCCTGCAGCCCCGCTCGATCCGTGCCGAGGTGCTGGGCTGGGCCGATCCGCGCCGCCGCGACCGCGTGGCCGAGGTGCTCGACGAGATCCGGCTGGACGCGGTCGCCGACCGGCTGGCCGGCACGCTCGCCCACGGCCAGAAGCAGTGGCTGGAGATCGGGATGCTGCTGATGCAGCGGCCCAAGCTCTTGATGCTGGACGAGCCTGTCGCGGGCATGACCGAACAGGAGACCGCGCATACCGCCGATCTCGTCCGGCGCCTGCGCGCGCCCGACCGCGCGGTTCTGGTGATCGAGCACGACATGGCCTTTGTCGAGGAGATCGCCGACCGGGTCACCGTGCTGCACGAGGGTGCGCCGATCTTCGAGGGTCGCATGGCGGATGCGCGCGCCGATGCGCGGGTGCGGGAGGTCTATCTTGGCCGCTGAGGGCACGCTGCTCGTCGTCGAGGGCCTCCGCCAGCGCTACGGCTCGGCCCTGGTGCTGGAGGGCATCCGCCTGGAGATCGGAGAGGGGGCGTGCCATGCGCTGCTCGGCCGGAACGGGGCGGGCAAGACGACGCTGCTGCGCACGCTGACCGGCATCATGGCGGCCGATGGCGGCACCATCACCTTCTGCGGCGAGGACATCACGCGCCTGGCGTCCCATCGCCGCGCGCGGGCGGGCATCGGCTATGTGCCGCAGGGGCGCGAGATCTTCGCCGACCTCACCGTGGGCCAGAACATCGAGATCGTGCTCCGCAACCACCGCGTGACCGAGCCGGATGCGCTGCGCGACGAGATCGTCACGCTGTTCCCGGTGCTGGGCCAGATGTGGCGCCGGCGCGGTGGCGATCTGTCGGGCGGCCAGCAGCAGCAGCTCGCCATCGGCCGCGCGCTGGCCGGCCGCCCGCGCCTCCTCATCCTCGACGAGCCGACCGAGGGTATCCAGCCCTCGATCGTCCAGGCGATCGAGGAGGCGATCCGCGCGCTGCGGGCCCGCATGGCGATCCTGCTGGTCGAGCAGTACTACGAATTCGCCCGTTCGCTGGCCGACACCTATGCTGTCATCGACCGCGGACGCATCGTGAAGGCGGGGCAGGGCGCCGACATGGACCGTGACGGCGTCTCGGCCTTCCTGCACGTCTGACACCGGCACCAGGCCCCGACCCCCTGAGCGACGAAGAGGAGCGACCCATGGCCCATCACCACCTGGACTGGCGACCCGAGCACCTGTTCTGGGGGTATTTCGACGCCGAGACACCCGCCGTCCTGACGGTCGAGAGCGGCGACGAGGTGACGCTCGACTGTCTGCCCGCCTGCCAGGAGGATGACCTGCCGCCTTCGGGCGAGGGCGTGCTGGAGGCGCATGTCGCCGCGATGAAGGCGCACCGGCCGACCAAGGGCGCCGGCCCGCACATGGTCACCGGTCCCGTCTGGGTGAACGGCGCCATGCCGGGCGACGTGCTCCAGGTCGACATCCTCGAGGCGACGCCCGTGCAGACCTGGGGCTTCACCGCCATCCTGCCGCTGCTGGGGGCGCTGCCGGACGAGTTCACCAACTACCAGCGCATGTTCATCGGCGTGGATGCCGAGGCGGGGCTGGCGCGGCTGCCGATCGGCGTGGACCTGCCGCTGGACCCGTTCTTCGGCATCATGGCCGTCGCGCCGCCGCCCGCCTGGGGCCGTGTCGGCACGCCCGAGCCGCGCGCCTTCGGCGGCAACATGGACAACAAGGAGCTGAAGCCCGGCACCACGCTCTACCTGCCGGTCTTCAACGAGGGCGCGCTGTTCTCGGCCGGCGACGGGCATGGCTGTCAGGGCGACGGCGAGGTCTGCATCGCGGCCATCGAGACCTCGCTCAGGGGCCGCTTCCGCCTGACCGTGCGCAAGGACATCGAGATCGCCACCCCCTTTGCCGAGCGCGACGACATGCTGATCTCGATGGGCTTTCACGAGAGCCTGGACGAGGCGATGCGCAAGGCCGTGCGCGACATGGTGGGCCTGGTCTCGGCGCGGGCCGGGATCAGCCGTGACGACGCCTACATGCTGCTGTCGCTGGCCGGCGACCTGCGCATCACCCAGGTCGTCGACGGCGAGAAGGGCGTGCACATGATGATGCGCAAGGACGCGATGCCGGGCGGCGGGGCCTAGGTGTTTGATCCCACGTTTTGATGGTGCGATCCATTCGCTGCAATGGAAGGAAGCACTATGGGACAAGTTCGTCACGGGAGCGCCACGACGACGCACGCCGTCAGAGCAGCAATACAGCGATCGCAAGC
>JBCBPG010000398.1:0-4866 GCA_039820865.1 Pseudomonadota bacterium | reverse complement strand
TCGATCTCGCTTTTCGGCGGGCTCTTCGAGGTGCTGCTGGCGGCCGTCCTGCTGGCCCATCGCAGCCTCGTCGACCATGTCGGCGACGGCGGCGCGGCCCTGCCGGAGCGACTTGCGCAGGCCCTTGGCGACGGCGCCGACATGGTCGACGAGGCTGCGATGGGCCAGCAGGACGGCCGCCAGCAGCACCTCGAAGAGCCCGCCGAAAAGCGAGATCGAGAGAAACAGCGCCGGCGCGCCGACGACAGCGACGAGGATCGCCACCGCCGCCGTGCCCTTCAGCGTGCGGAGGGGCCCATGGTTCAGCCCCTCGTCGAGGATGGTTACCAGCCGACCCATCAGGACGACCGGGTGGGGGATGCGCTTCCAGACGGCGTCGGGCTCGCCCGTCAGCGCGTCGATGATGAGCGCGAGCGCCAGCATGGGGCCTCCGGCACCGGGATGTTGGGGAGCTACTCGGCGGTGTCGAGGCGGACCGAGCCGGGCTTGGAGTACACCTCCTCGGCCGAGAAGCCCGCCTGGGTGAGGCCGTACCAGGCCACTATGGAAATCGCGACCGTCATCACGACGGCCAGCAGGAACGCCTTCATTCTATCTCCCCCTCGACGCATGGTCGCGGTCAGGGACGGGTTTGTCCGTCCTCGGTTTTCTCGTCGTCGGTCGTCTTGGCACCAGGCGCCGTGGCGACGCCGGTCTCCGCCTTCAGATACGCGATCAGGTCACGCCGGTCATCCTCGCCCGTGATGCGCTGGACGGGCATCTTCGAGCCGGGGGTGACGATGTCGGGCCCCTCGCGGAAGAGCGCGGCGATGGTCTCCTCGCTCCAGACGATGTCGCTGTCGACCAGCGCGTCCGAGAAGCGGTAGCCGGGCAGCGTGCCGGCCGGGCGGCCGAAGACGCCCCAGAGGGTCGGCCCCGCCTTGCGCCCGCCATCGGGGGTCAGCGTGTGGCAGATCGAGCATTTGCGCACGAACTGGCGTTCGCCGTTGGTCATGGTGGCGGGGTCGGCATGGAAGGGGCGGGCGCCGGCAAAGAGCGCGTCGCCGCTGCCCTCGGCCATGGCATCGGCGACGGGCCAGAGCGCGGCCTCGTCGGCGAGCCCGCCGGCCAGCAGGCGGCCGGGCGCGTCGGGGGTGCCGGGCTCCCAGGCGAGCGCCCAGATCGGGCCCGCGAGGGCCGCGCGAAAGTCGCGGCGGATCACCCAGCCCGCGGTCTCGACCACCATGATGTGCCCCTCGCCATCGCCGACCGCCATGAGCCCCGCGGCCGGGTCGTGGGCGAGGGCCAGGATCGGCTTGCGGTCGGCGGTGAGATCGGCCAGCGCCGCGCCGGTGGCGAGGTCGCGCACGCGCACGGTACCGTCGAGTGCGCCGTAGGCGATCCAGCCGGAGGCGCCCGCGGGCTCGTGCACGACCAGGTGGTTCACGCCGAAGCCGTGGCTGACGACCACGCTGTCGCCGCCGTGGCGGGTGTCGTCGGTCAGGTCCCAGCGCCGGATCGTGCCGTCGTAGGAGGCGGAGTAGAGCACCTCGCCCTGGGCCGCGAAGGCGACGTCGTTGACGTTGGCGCGGTGGCCTTCGAGGAAGCGGGCCTCGCCACCCGCCACGGGCCAGAGGCCGACGGTGCCGTCCCAGCTGGCCGAGGCGATGACCTGGCCGTCGGGCGAGAGGGCGGCGTCGATCACCTTGCCGCGATGGCCGGTGAGGCGGCGGAGGGGCGTGGCCGTGTCGAGATCCCAGAGGACGAGCGCGAAGTCGTCGCCGGCCGAGACGGCGCGTCCCTGCCCGAGGAACAGCGCGGCATTGGCGGCGGCCTCGTGCCCGTCGAGCCAGGCGATGTGCCGGCCGCCGGGCAGCGCCCAGAGACCGAGCGCGGTGTCGAAGCTGGCGGTCAGCGCGAGGCGGCCATCGGGCGAGACGGCGACGCCCTTGACCGGCCCTCCATGGCCCTCGAGGCGGAGAGAGCCGCCCTGCCCCGCGGCCCCGCCCGTCTCAAACCCCGTCTCCTGGGCCGAGGCGACGGGCGCCGCCAGGAGGAGAGCGAGGAGGAGAGCGAGGAGGAGCGCGGCCGCGCCGGCGGTCGGGTGGGGCCGCCCGGCGGGGGCGGCCCGGGTCGGATCAGGCATCGGGCCGGCCCGTCGTCACTCGGCCGGGGTGCCGTGCTGGCGGGCGTAGGCGGCCATCTCCTTGCGCACCCGCTCATCCTCCTCCTCGACCCAGAGGCTGTGGTGCTCGAGCGCCCAGTTGCGGTCGACCTCGCCCGAGCCCATGGCGGCGAAGGCACCCTGCATGCCGATCGAGCCGATGTAGATATGGGCCACGATGATCACGATCATCACGATCGAGACGATGGTGTGCCAGATCTGCGCGTACTGCATCTCCTGGATCGCGGAGAGCTGCGTGGGCAGGGCGTAGCCGAGCACGGCCTCGGCCCCGACCTGGTTCAGCTTCTCGAAGGTCGCGGCGAACATCGGCAGCTCGTAGGGGAAGAGCAGCGACAGCCCCGAGGCGGAGATCGAGGCGCCGAGGACCATCGTCGACCAGAAGATCAGCTTCTGGCCCGCGTTGAACTTGCGCGCCGGCGGATGCATGCCCTTCACGAAGAGCCCGCCGCCCATCAGCATCCACTTGAGGTCGGTGCGGTGCGGGATGTTGTGCGAGACCCAGAGCACGAAGGTCAGCAAGAGCCCCGCCATGAAGGCCCAGGCGACGTTGTTGTGGATCCACTTGCCCGCGATGCTGACCGTGGCGAAGGCCTCCTTGCCGATCAGCGGCATGAGATAGGCCTTGCCCATCAGCACGTTGAGCCCCGTCAGCGCGAGCAGGATGAAGGAGCCGGCGAGCAGCCAGTGGCCCATCCGCTCGATCGTGGTGAAGCGCAGGATCGTCTGGCCCGACATGCCGTGATCGACCTTGATGCGTCCGCGCAGCAGGAAGAACAGCGCCAGCAGGACGAGGATGCCGACGAGCGCATAGGCCCCGTAGGTCACCAGCGGGCCGGAACTGTCGCGCCACGAGATCCAGGAGGCGCCGGCCGACTGCACCAGGATGCCGGCGCGCGCGTTCGGGATCGAGACGCTGTGCTGCTCGCCCGCGCGCACGGCCCGCCAGAGCTCGCTGTCCGAGTTGGCGCCAAGCGCTTCGAGCCCGGTGCCGATCTTGCCATCCGGGATCCCCTCACGGAAGTCGCGCGGACCCTGGAGGCCGGGCTCGCTCGGCGTGGGCGAGACCGCCTCGGCCGGCGGGCGCACGGCCTGCGCCCAGGCGTCGCCCGCGGTCCCGAGCAGGCCGGTGGCAAAGAAGGCGAGCACCAGCGCCATCAGCGCCAGGACAACCCGTGGCGCCCGCGCATCGCGGCGCCTGTCGCCCGGACGGTAACCGGTGCAATCCCCGGTGCAGTCCCCAGTGCGGCCGCCGTCGCGGGCGCAGAGGGTGGCATGGCTGGTCATGGCGGAGCCTCCCGTTGTGGTTTTTCAGGGCATTGGCCGGGGCGACCGGGGCGCTGTCAAGTTGCCATGCACGTCGCGCAAGGGCCCCTTCCACCCCGTGGCGGTGCCCAACGCCGCCGTTGCCGCCCGCGCCAGCCCGGCTATATATGTCAGCAATGATGACCCATATGGCCGGAACGACCTCCCGGCGACAGGAGCAGTCCATGCGCGATCCGCAGCGCTTCGTCTTTCCGGTGGTGATGGCCACCATGATGTCGTTCCTGATGTCCGCCCTGATTACCGCGATCAACCTCGGCATCACCGGGCGGTTCCTGTCGGACTGGATGGGGGCCTGGTCGCTCTCGGGCCCGATCGCGGTGGCGGGCGTGCTGGCCACCCGCCCGCTGGCCGAGCGCGTCACCGCCGCCATCGTCGCCCTCATCCCGCGCCGCACCGCACAGAACGGCTGACGGCGCAGCGTTGCCTCGGGGCCGCCGCGCAGGCGCCGCGCCCGTGGCATCCGGCGCACCGGCGGCGGCGGCAGGCGGCCCGCCCGGCGGGTGCCGTCGCGGGCGCGGGCCGCTCAGTCGCGCTCGATCGCGATGGCCGTCGCCTCGCCGCCGCCGATGCAGATGCCGGCCATGCCGCGCTTCGCCCCCCGCGCCTCCATCGCCGAGAGCAGGGTGACGAGGATACGCGCCCCCGAAGCCCCGATCGGGTGGCCGAGCGCGCAGGCGCCCCCGCGGGTGTTGAGACGCTCGCGCGGGATCGCAAGCTCGGCCATCGCGGCCATGGGGACGACGGCGAAGGCCTCGTTGATCTCCCAGATATCGACGTCCTCGACCCGCCAGCCGAGCCGGTCGAGGAGGCCGCGCATCGCCGGCACGGGTGCGGTGGTGAACCAGCCGGGCGCCTGGGCGTGGCTGGCATGGCCGAGGATGCGGGCGCGCACGGGGATGCCGGCGGCCTCGGCCTCGGCCGTGCGCATCAGGACCAGCGCCGCCGCGCCGTCGGAGATCGAGCTGGAGTTGGCCGCCGTGACCGTGCCGCCCTGGCGGAAGGCGGGCTTCAGCGTGGGGATCTTCTCCGGGCGCGCGGTGCGGGGCTGTTCGTCGGTCTCGACGGTGACGTGCCCGCGGCGGGTCGCGATCTCGACGGCCACGATCTCGGCCACCGCGCTGCCATCGGCCTGGGCCGCGCGCGCAGCATCGAGCGAGCCCAGCGCATAGGCATCCTGCGCCTCGCGGGTGAACTGGTAGTGCTCGGCGCAGTCCTCGGCGAAGGTGCCCATCAGGCGCCCGCGGTCATAGGCGTCCTCCAGCCCGTCGAGGAACATGTGATCGACGACCTCGGCGTGGCCGAGCCGCGCGCCGCCGCGCATCTTGGGCAGCAGGTACGGCGCGTTGGACATGCTCTCCATGCCGCCCGCGACGATCGCC
>JBCBPG010000397.1:0-4878 GCA_039820865.1 Pseudomonadota bacterium | reverse complement strand
GCGCTGACGCTGGCCTGCGATGCGCTCAAGGGCGCGCTGCCGGTGCTGCTCCTTCTCTCGTGGGGCGATCTGGCGGCGCAGATGGCGGGGCTCGGCGCGGTGGCGGGGCACTGCCTGCCCGTCTGGCTGCGGTTCAGGGGCGGCAAGGGTGTGGCGACGGTCTTTGGCGTGGCGCTGGCGCTGCACTGGCCATCGGGCCTCGCGATGCTGGCGATCTGGCTGGCGGCGCAGCGGCTGACCAGGGTCTCGGCGATCGGCGCGCTGGCGGCGATGACGGCGGGGCCGGTGGTCTTCTGGGCCTTCGACCGGCTGGAGGCGGTGCTGGTCATGGGGGTGCTGGCCGTGGTCGTCTGGATCACCCATGCGTCCAACATCACGCGCCTGATCGCAGGGCGCGAGAACCGGTTCTGACCCTATTCTGCCACTGAAGGACATGCGCCTAACCCCTGATTAACCAACGCGACCGCCAGATCGGGCGGTCGTGGTTGCGTGAGGGTGGAGAGCGCGATGAGCATGTCCGATATGGCAGGCCCGATGGCCGGTCCGGTGAACGCCCGGCTGGCCGAGGCGCAGGGCGGCGACGAGCGGGTTGCGCGCCTGCGCCTCGCCCGCAGCGAGAATGTCGGCCCGCGCAGCTTCGTGCACCTGCTGAGCCGCTTCGGCAGCGGCTCGCGCGCCCTCGACAGCCTGCCGCGGCTGGCAGGGCGCGGCGGGCGCGACGGCTATGTCGCCTGCCCCGCCGACGATGCCGCACGCGAGATCGAGCGGGGCGAGGCCGCGGGCGGACGGCTCGTGATGCTGGGCGACCCGGACTATCCCGAACGCCTTGCCGCCATCGCCAGTGCGCCGCCCGTGCTCTGGGTGCGCGGCGACGCATCACGGCTGGCCGGGCGCACGGTCGCGATCGTGGGGGCGCGCAACGCCTCGGCGCTGGGCCTGCGCCAGGCGCGGCGACTGGGCCTGGGGCTGGCCAGGGTCGGCGAGGTCGTGGTCTCGGGGCTCGCCCGCGGGGTCGACGCGGCGGCACACGAGGGGGCGCTGGCAGCCATGGCGCCCGAGGACGCGACGCCCCCGCCCTCGCCCGCCGTTGCCGCGAGCGAGGGCGCCGCGGCACTGCGGGGACAGAACGGCGCCGGCAAGGCGCCCGCCGCACCGCCCCAGGACGCCTGGAGCACGTCCGCCGCGGCCCCGATGGCGAGCGGCGAGCCCGGCACGACCGTCGCGGTGCTGCCCGGCGGCATCGACGTGATCTACCCGCCGGAGAACGCCGGGCTGGCCGAGCGCATCGTCGCCGCCGGCGGCGCGCTGATCAGCGAGTGCGCGCCCGGCACCGAGCCCACCAGCCGTCACTTTCCCCGCCGCAACCGCCTGATCTCGGGCCTCGCCGACGGCGTGGTGCTGATCGAGGCGGCGCTGCGCTCGGGCAGCCTGATCACCGCGCGCACGGCGCTGGAACAGGGGCGCGAGGTCATGGCCTGCCCCGGCGCGCCCGAGGACCCGCGCGCGGGCGGCTGCAACGCGCTGATCCGCGAGGGTGCGGGGCTGGTGCGCGACCAGGGCGACGTGATCGAGACGCTGGGGGCGCTCCGCCGCCGGGGCCTTGCCGAGGAGGCGGACGACTTCCTGTTCGACATCGCCTTCGACGACCCGCTCGAGGCGCTGGACTTCGAGGCGGGAGAGGATGACGGGACGCTTGTCGACCAGGTGCTGTCGCTGGTCGGCCATGCGCCGGTCGAGACCGACGAGATCGCCCGGGTCTGCGGCGCGAACCCCGCACAGCTCGCCCTCGCGCTTCTCGAGCTGGAGCTTGCCGGGCGCATCCTGATGATGCCGGGCGGCCAGGTCGTGACCACCGGCTGACGGGAGCGCGCACCGCCGGACGGACGTTCGGGCGGGGCCGGCCGCATCGAAGTCGGTCGCGCATGTCAGTCGTCTCGTTGACACCCCTCCACGCGCGCTCCATCTTCCGTCGCCGCGCCGGAGGGGCGTGGTTGGGGGACTTGCCTATGGCCGTGGTCGTCGTCGAGAGCCCGGCGAAAGCCAAGACTATCAACAAGTATCTCGGTCCGGGCTTCACGGTCCTGGCGAGCTATGGGCATGTGCGCGACCTGCCGCCCAAGGACGGCTCGGTCCGCCCGGACGCCGGTTTCGAGATGGACTGGGAGGTCGACACCAAGTCGGCCAAGCATATCCGCGCCATCGCCGAGGCGATGAAGGGCGAGGACAGGCTGATCCTCGCCACCGACCCCGACCGCGAGGGCGAGGCGATCTCGTGGCACCTGCTGGAGGCGTTGAGGAAGCGCCGGGCGGTCAAGAAGGACACCGCGGTCGACCGCGTCGTCTTCAACGCGATCACCAAGACGGCCGTATCCGAGGCGATGGCCAAGCCGCGCGCCATCGACATGGAGCTGGTGCACGCCTATCTCGCACGCCGCGCCCTCGACTACCTCGTCGGCTTCAACCTCTCGCCGGTGCTCTGGCGCAAGCTGCCGGGCGCGCGCTCGGCCGGGCGCGTGCAGTCGGTCGCGCTGAGGCTGGTGGTCGAGCGCGAGATGGAGATCGAGGCCTTCGTGCCGCGCGAATACTGGGGCGTGCGCGCGGCGCTGTCGGCCGGGGACGGGCCGGTCTTCGAGGCGCGCCTCGTGGGGCTGGACGGCAGGAAGCTCGACCGCTTCGACCTGGCCGATGCCGCCACCGCGGGCCGCGCCGTCGCGCGTGTCGCCGCCACGCCGCTGGCCGTCCGCTCGGTCGAGGCCAAGCCGGTCACGCGCAACCCCTCGCCCCCCTTCATGACCTCGACGCTGCAGCAGGAGGCGAGCCGCAAGCTGGGCTTCGGGGCGCAGCAGGCCATGCGCGCGGCGCAGCGGCTCTACGAGGCCGGGCACATCACCTACATGCGGACCGACGGGCTGGACATGGCGCCCGAGGCGGTGCGCGATGCGCGCGCCACGATCGGCCGGCGCTTCGGCGACGACTACGTCCCGGCGAGCCCCAGGGTCTACAAGACCAAGGCCAAGAACGCGCAGGAGGCGCATGAGTGCATCCGCCCGACCTCGATGGCGCGGGCGCCCGACGAGGTGCGCGCCGAGAGCGACGAACGCCGGCTCTACGAGCTGATCTGGAAGCGGGCGCTGGCGAGCCAGATGGCGGCGGCCAGGATGCTGCGCACCACCATCGACATCAGCCCTGCGGAGGGCGGCAATGCCGTGGCGCTGCGGGCCACGGGCCAGGTGGTGACCTTCGACGGCTTCCTCGCCGTCTACGAGGAAGGGCGCGACGAGCCGTCCGAGGACGAGGACGGCGCGCGGCTTCCCGCGCTCAAGGAGGGCCAGGCGCTGACCCCGGCCGCCGGCACGCTGGGCGCCGAGTTCGAGAAGCTGCGCGAGCGCGAGGGCGAGGCACCGCTGGCGGTGGCCGAGGCGGACGGGCTGACCACCCACGAGCGGGCGGTGCGCGACGCCGCGGCGGCGGTGCTGGCGACCCAGTCCTTCACCCAGCCGCCCGCGCGCTATACCGAGGCGACGCTGGTCAAGCGGATGGAGGAGCTCGGCATCGGCCGGCCCTCGACCTACGCCTCGATCCTGACCACGCTGCAGGACCGCCAGTACATCAACAAGGACCGCAACCGCCTCTTCGCCGAGGACAAGGGTCGCCTGGTGACGGCGTTCCTGGAGAACTACTTCAGCCGCTACGTCGAATACGACTTCACCGCCGCGCTCGAGGAGGAGCTCGACGACGTCTCCGGCGGTCGCGTCGACTGGAAGGCCGTGCTGGAGAAGTTCTGGAAGGACTTCTCGGCCGCCCTCGGCGAGACGACGGAACTGCGCATCACCGAGGTGCTGGAGACGATCAACGAGGTCCTCGGCTCCCATCTCTTCCCGCCGCGCGAGGACGGGCGCGACCCGAGGGTCTGCCCGCACTGCGACATCGGCCGGCTTTCGATCAAGACCTCGTCCAAGAACCAGTCGGCCTTCATCGGCTGCGAGCGCTATCCCGAGTGCCGCTATACCCGGCCCTTCGGCACGCCCGACGGCGACAGCGAGCTGACGGGCCCGGACGGCAAGCTGCTCGGCCACTGCCCCGAGAGCGGCGAGCCGATCTCGCTGCGCTCCGGCCGCTTCGGCCCCTTCGTGCAGAAGGGCGAGCAGACCGAGGAGACGCCGAAACCGAAGCGCGCCAGCGTGCCCAAGGGCAAGCCGCTGGAGAGCGTGACGCTGGAGGACGCGCTCGACTGGCTGCGACTGCCCCGCGAGATCGGCCGCCACCCCGATGACGGCGAGCCGATCGAGGCCGGCATCGGCCGCTTCGGCCCTTACGTCAAGCACCAGAAGACCTATGCCAACCTGCCCAAGGGCGAGGACGTGCTGACCATCGGCATGAACCGCGCGCTGACGCTGATCGAGGAGAAGCGCGCCCGCGGCCCCGGCCGCGCCGCCGCCAAGCCGATCCGCGAGATGGGCGAACACCCCGATGGCGGGCCGATCGGCATCTACGACGGCAAGTACGGCCACTACGTCAAGTGGGAGAAGGTCAACGCCACCCTGCCCGAGGGCACGCGCCCCGAGGACCTGACGCTCGACGACGCGCTGGCGCTCATCGCCGAAAAGGCGCCGAAGAAGAAGGCCGTCGCCAAGGCCGGCGGCAAGACCGCCAAGGCAAAGACGACCGCCAAGAAGCCCGCCACCAAGACCGCCGCGAAGAAGCCGGCCGCCCGGAAGAAGACCCCCAAGGCAAGCGCCGCCGAGTGACGCCTCCATGACGCCACCGTGATGCCCCCGGCGGCGCCCCCGCGACTCCAGGGCGCGTCGATGGGGCCGCCGCGGCGCCTAGCTGTGGCCGGCAACGGCTGCAGGAGGGTCCCATGGCCGAGATCGTCGC
>JBCBPG010000396.1:0-4878 GCA_039820865.1 Pseudomonadota bacterium | reverse complement strand
GGGTCGGAGCCCGCGATGGAGAGGATGTTGGGGATCATGGGCGCCTGCCTCGCCTGCCGCCCGGCCCGGCGCCGGATGGACGTGCTTAGCGCCTCGAGCGGTGCGGGGCGAGCCCCGGGGCAGGGCGCCAGCCGGCCCTTCCGCCGGGCGGTAGCCGGCCTGTGCCGCAGGCCCCGGCAGCGCAGCCTGCCGGGCCGGAGGCGCCGCCGGGCGGGGTGTGGGATCGGGACGGCGGCGCCCGTCAGAGGACGGTGACGCGGGCCTCGCGTTCGACCGCCTCGGCCCCGATCAGCGAGAGGGCGTCGAGATAGGCGGCCTGGAAGCTGCCGGGGCCCTGGGCCGAATCGGCGGCGGCGCGGCCGGCGGCGGCGTGGAAGGCGAGCGCGGCGGCGGTGCCGGCCAGCGGATCGGGCTCGACGGTCAGGCAGGCGGCGGCCAGGGCGGCGAGCCCCGCGCCGATCCCCTCGACCCGGGCCATCAGGGCATGGCCGCCCGCGATCTCCAGCCGCGTTGTCCCGTCGCTCAGGTAGTCGGCCTCGCCCCGGTGCACCCCCGCCACCGCGACCGCGCCGCCGAGCCGGCGGGCGAGGTCGTCGGCCGCCGCGCGCGCCGCGACCTCGCCCGCCGGGGCCACGCCATCCGTGTCGTGCCGGCCGATGCCCGCCAGGGCCAGGATCTCGTCCGCCTCGCCGATGAGCGCCGTCGGCCGGCGCGACAGGAGCGCCGCGGCGGGCTGGCGCCGCGCCGTGGTCAGCCCGAGGCCGGCCGGATCGAGCACCCAGGGATGGCCAAGGCCGCGCGCGCTCTCGGCCGCCCAGAGCATCGCGTCCAGCGCCCGGGCGTCGATCGCGGCGGTGTTGACGGCAAGCGCGGCGGTCGCCTCGGCGATCTCGGTCACCTCCTCGCGGGTGTCGATGGTGACCGGCACGCCGCCCGCGGCACGCAGCACGTTGCACTGGAAGGCCGCCACCGTCGGGTCGGTCATCAGGTGAATGCGCGGCACGTGGGCCCGCATGGCGCCAAGCGTCGCCCCCGGCCGTGCGGTCCGCGCCCGGTCGGCCCGGTTCGGTACGAGGACGAGCGGGGCCTCCCGCTCGCCCGGGTCATCCCCGCCGGAGCCGTTGCCGCCGCCAGAGCCGGAGCCCGAGCCAGAGCCCGAGCCCGGGCCGGAGCCCGAGCCCTTGCGGGGGGCGCGGCGTCTCAGTTCAGCGGTCATGCCTCTGGTCCGGTCCTGCGGCGGGGGCTTCTGCGGGGGCTTCTGTGGGGGTTGCTGTGGGGGTTGCGGCGGGGATTGCGGCGGGGGCCGCGGCGGGCGCGGTTGGTCGAGAGAGCCAGAAAGCCCCCGCGCTGTCATCCCTGACCCACGGGGCACTCGCGCGCGGCGCGCAATGCTCGCGCCATGCGGGCGGCGGACGCTGTCGCGCGGATCGTGCCGGTCTCAATCGTGCCGGTCTCAATCGTGCCGGTGTCAATCGTGCCGGCGTCAAACGTACCGGCGTCAGGGGATCGCCTCGTAGAGCGGGATGCGGCGCGGGTCGGCCGCCGCATCGGTGCGCCAGCGGCGCACGGCCGGATGCTCGGGCAGGCGGGCGCAGTAGCTGGCCGAGCGCTCGGTGCCGAGGAGATAGCCGGTGAGGCGAAAGACATAGGGCGCGGCCATGGCGTCGGCGACGCTGAAGGCGCCACCCGCGAGCCAGGGACCGCCACCCTCGGCCAGCGCGGTCTCCCAGAGCCCCTCGAGCCGGTCCACCGCCTCGCCGAGACCGTCGGGCCGCTCGATCAGCGGGCGCCCTTCGCGGTGGAGGTTCATCGGCGCCGCCGAGCGGAGCGCCCCGAAGCCCGAATGCATCTGCGCCGAGAGCACGCGCGCCAGGCGGCGCAGCGCCGGGTCGGCGGGCCAGAGACCGGCCTCGGGGTGGCGTTCGGCCAGCGTCTCGGCGATCGCCATCGTGTCCCAGATGCGCCGCCGCCGCCCGCCCTCGTCCCAGGAGAGCTGCGGCACCGAGAGCGCCGGCGCGCGCGCCTTCTGCATCGCGGTGAAGGCGTCGGTGTACATCGCCATCCGCTCCTCCTCGAAGGCCAGGTCGAAGGCGGCGAGCATCAGCCAGCCCCGCATGGACCAGCTGGAATAGGCCTTGTCGCCGATGGTCAGGGTGTACATGCGCGTTCCTGCGAGGCGGGGACCGGACCCTGGGGCCGCGGTCGGGCGTGGGGGACACTGCATCGGCGGGAGGGCGCTGGCAAACGCCATTGCGCCGCCTGTCCCGCGATGGTGGTGCACCCGGGCGGGCCTGTCCGGATGCAGGGCGTCGTTGCGGTCTGCCGGCGCGCCGTCGCCCGGCCCGGCCGGGTCGGTGCCGGTTCGGTGCCGGTTCGGTGCCGGGTCTGGGCCGGGTCTGGGCCGGGCAAGGGTCGGGGCCGGTCAGGCTGCGTGTGCGGGCCGGGCGGCCGATTGGGCGCGGCGGCGGGCGCGGCGGCGGGGTCGGCCGTGGGGGCGCTACTCGACCGTGAGGAGATAGGCCGACCAGACCCAGTTGGCGTCCTCGCCCTCGGCCACGGGCGTGGGGCCGGTCCCGGGCAGGAACCAGGTGGGCCCGCGCCCGCCGATGCCGAGCGGCGCGCCGTCGGCCTCGATCGCGACGATCCAGGTGGCGGCGGCGCGGTCCTGCGGCGTGATCGTCGCGGCATAGCCGTCGAGCGCGGTGACGGTGAGGGTTGCGTCCGCGGCGATGCCGGCCAGCGCCATCACGTCGGCGAGCGCGGGGCCGGTCGCCTCGAGCGGGCCGGGCCAGCCGGGACCGCTGGCGGTCACGCTGACCTGCGTCATCGAGCGCAGGGCATGGTGGTCGAGCGCGATGGCGCCCTCGAAGGCGACCCCGTTGAAGCCGAAGAAGGCGTCGTGGAAGGCATCCACCGGCCCGCGGTTCGCCGCCGCCGTGCCGCCGGTGACGGTGAGGAGCGTGGGACCGCGCTGGCCGTGGCCGTCGGCCGCCGCGGGTCCGGCCAGCATGCCGAGGGCGAGGAGGGCCAGCGCCAGCGCCGTGGCGCGCGGGAGGGCGACGCCGCCGGTATCGCGAGCATGGGGGGGGCGACTGGCATGGCGGCGGGCCGTGGCCGCGCCCTGTCGGGTGGCGAGGGGCGGGGGCGCGGTGCGGGCGATCGGGGGCATGATGGTGTTCCTCCTGTCGGCGGGCCCCCATGGCTGCCCGCTGCCGCAGCGCCTGTCCAGTTGCGAGACGCCTGCTGCGTCGCGCCCGTCCCGCCGCCCGTCCCGCCGCCCGACCGGCCCGCGCCCCGCCCGCCCACCCGCTTGGGCCGGTCGGGCGGCGGGACGGGCGGCGCCCTCGAGGCGGGGTCCGGCGGGCGACGCGGGAATTGCAACGGGACTGCCAGGCGCTAGGCTCGCGCGGTCGGCGGCGGTGCCGGCGTGGCCGTGCGGGCATGGCGGCGCGGGCATGGCGGTGCGTCGGCGCCATGGGGACCGGAGGGACGGATGGCGGGCGATGGAACGGATCCGATGGCGCAGGGCGACGGGGCGGGCGCCCTCGGGTCCCCCGCCGAGGGTGCCGCCGCGCCGCGGCCCGGGGGCGTGCCGGCGCGCATGATGGCGGTCGTCACCACCGGGACGGGCGATTATGACCGGCTTTCCTGGCGCGAGGTCGACGTTGCGGTGCCGCGGGCGGGCGAGGTGCTGCTGCGCGTGCTCGCCGCCGGTGTGAACAACACCGAGATCAATACCCGCCTCGGCTGGTACTCCGACACCGTGACAGCCGGGACCGACCAGACGGATACGGCCGCCCGTGACGATGGCGGCTGGAACGCGGCGACGCCCTTTCCCTTCATCCAGGGGACCGACTGCTGCGGCAGGGTGGTGGCGCTGGGCCCGGGGGTGGATGCGCTGCTGTCGGGCCGGCGGGTGATCGTGCGCGCCTGCATGCGGGTCGCGGGCTTCGCCTCGCTCGACTGCGTCTGGATGGGCTCGGACTTCGACGGGGCGTTTGCCGAGTATGTCCGCGTGCCCGCGGCCGAGGTCTTCGCCGTCGACTGCGACTGGAGCGATGCCGAGCTTGCCTCGATCCCCTGCGCCTATGGCACGGCCGAGACCATGCTGCATCGCGCGGGCGTGGCGGCGGGCATGCGGGTGCTGGTGGCGGGCGCCTCGGGCGGTGTCGGCTCGGCCAGCGTGCAGCTGGCGCGTCGGCGGGGCGCCGAGGTGATCGCCATCGCGGGTCGGGCCAAGCATGGCGAGATCGCGGGGCTGGGGGCGTCGCGGATGCTCGACCGGGGCGAGGACCCGGTCGCGGCGCTGGGGCCCGAGAGCGTGGACGTCGTGGTCGACAACGTTGCCGGCGCGGGCTTCGGGGCGATGCTGGAGGTGCTGCGCCGGGGCGGGGTCTATGTCTCCTCGGGCGCGATCGCGGGGCCCGTGGTCAGCCTCGACATGCGCAAGATGTACCTGAAGGACCTGCGCCTTCTCGGCTCGACCGCCTGGGACGAGCCGGTGTTCCCGAACCTGGTCGGCTATATCGAGCGGGGCGAGATCCGTCCGCTGGTGGCGCGCACCTATCCCCTGTCCGAGATCGTCGCCGCCCAGGAGGCGTTCCGCGAGAAATCCCATGTCGGCAAGTTCGTCCTGATCCCCCCGGGGGTGGCGGGTTAGGGTGCGGGTTGTCGCACATCGCCGGGCTCCCGCGCCCTCCCACGTCAGGGTAGTCGGAGAGAGGTGACCATTCCCCGAACGCAGCAGGGCCCGGTCGCGCAACGCCCCGGCCGGGCGTTAGCCGCCGGTTCAGTGAGTCGCGCCTGGAGCGCTTGCCGACCTGACTGCGTCAGGTCTCGCGCTCCAGGGTGTTTCGTTTGCCGCACTTTCTTGTCGCC
>JBCBPG010000395.1:0-4880 GCA_039820865.1 Pseudomonadota bacterium | reverse complement strand
TCTCGAGACGGTGTGAGCACGGGGTGCCAAGCGGAATCGCGGCTGGTCGCCGCGATGAGCCGTGCGGGGTTTCCCGGCTGGCACGGTTTTCCCAACGTCGTGGGGGGCGTGGGGTGCACCGCTGTGACGGGAAGGGGACGCTCGCCGCTGGGCAGCCCCTTTGAACGGGGTCAAAGGGGCTGTCGGGAGCCTGGGCGAAGGACGGGGCGCGTCAAGGACGAGCCCTTCGGGTGGCCTTCGGCCATCCTTGACCCGCCCCGTCCTCCGCGGTCGTGCCCTGGGGCGGCCACGCCGCTCAGACGACGCGGTTGGGGGGCTCTTGGCCGGCGAAGAAGGCCTCCAGGTTCCTGAGCACCGTGAAGCCCATCGCCTCGCGCGTCTCGATGGTGGCGCTGCCGAGATGGGGGAGAAGGCAGACGTTGTTCATGGTCATCAGCGCCTCGGTCACGGCCGGCTCGCGTTCGAAGACGTCGAGGCCGGCGCCGGCGAGGTGGCCGGACCGGAGCGCGGCGATCAGCGCCGTCTCGTCGATGATGTCGCCGCGGGCCGAGTTCACGATGACCGAGCCCGGCTTCATCGCGGCGAAGCGGGCGGCGTTCATCAGGTGGATGTTGTCGCCGCCGCCGGGGCAGTGGAGCGAGACGATGTCGGCCGCGGCCAGCACCTCCTCGATGGTCTCGAGCTGGGTGGCGGGGACGCCCGCATCGGCGACGGGGAAGGCGTCGTAGAACACGACCTTCATGTCGAGCGCGTGGACGCAGCGCTTGGCCATCGCCTTGCCGATGCGGCCCATCCCGATGATGCCGAGCGTCTTGCCCTGCGGGCCGAGGCCCATCAGCTGGGTCGGGCGCCAGCCGGTCCAGGCGCCGGCGCGCAGCATCTGCTCGCCCTCGTAGGTGCGCCGGCAGACGTTGAGCAGGAGCGTGAGCGCGATGTCGGCCGTCGCGTCGGTCAGCACGCCGGGCGTGTTGGTGACGGTGAGGCCGGCGGCCCTGGCGGCGTCGATGTCGATGTTGTTGAAGCCCACGCCGAACTGGCCGAGGACCCGGGCGCGGCCGGGGGCGGCGAGGATGTCGGCGCCGACCTTGTCGGTCACCGTCGTGCAGACGGCGTCGTAGTCGTTCAGCGCTTGGCTGAGCGCCTCGGCCGACATCGCCTCGTCGGCGGTGTTCAGCGTGCAGTCGAAGGCCTCGGTCATGGCGGCCTCGACCCGCTCGGGCCATTTGCGGGTGCAGATCACGCGCGGCTTGCTCATCGGTCCCCCCTCTGGTTGTCGGGCCGCGCGCTGGCGGCCGGGTCTGCCGGTCTGCCCGGGCGGGCGGGGGCGATGCAAGGTGGAGGCCGCGACGGCGCGCCGCGCTTTCTCCTGTCGGAAAGGCAGCGCTGCGGGCCTCGCGCCCGACCGGGGCGGGTGGCGGTATCGACCCTGGCCGCGCGCGGGGTGCACGTCGGCGCGGGGCCGAGGCGGCATGGCGCCGGCCGAGCGGCGGCCCGACGGCGGCCCGACGGCGGGCTGGCGGCAGGCTGGCGGCGGGCTGGCGACGTCTCGAGGACCGCGGCCTGGGGGGTCGCGATGTCGGTTGTGCCCGGCTCGGCGGTCCCGGCGGTCTTGGCGATCCCGGTGGTCTCGGCGGCCGGCGGGTCGGCGCGAAGCATGCCGCGAGCGAAGGCGGCCTGATCTTCGACCGCGACCTCCGGTGCCGGGGTCTCGCGGGCGATGTCCCTGGCAGCGGGCAGGAAGATCACCGGGTCGAGACCGCCGTGGTCGTGGCGCGGGGTCGGGCCCGGGGTGCCGGCATCGCGCCTGCGCGTGCCTGCCTGCCCGCAGTCCCGGCGAACGGCAAGCAGGGTGCTGCTCATGCCCTTGCGGAACCCGGGCGGTGCGCTCAGCCGGGTTCGCCGCGCGGGGTGGTGGTGTGGCGGCGCGTTTCGGACGGGCGGATGCCGTGCTGGCGCTGGTAGGCCATGGCAAAGTGGCTGGACGACGAGAAGCCGGTCATCAGCGCCGCCTCGAGCGCCGAGAGGTTGGTGTGCATCAGCAGCTCGCGCGCGCGCTCGAGGCGCAGGCGCCGGTAGAACTGGCCCGGGCTCTCGCCGAGATGGCTCTGGAACAGGCGCTCGATGCGGCGGAGGTTGAGGCCGCTGGCGCGGGCGAGATCGGCCATGGTGAGCGGGTGCTCGATATTGGCGCGCATGAGGCCCACGACCTGCTGGACGGGCGAGGGCAGGGTCTCGAGCCGGTCGAGCGTGCCGGGGCGCTGCTCGATCGCGGCGTTGCGGATGCGGTCGACCTGGAAGTTGTTGGCGACGCGGCGGGCGAGGCGGGTGCCGTGATCGGCCGCGATCATGCAGAGCATCATGTCCATCGAGGAGATGCCGCCCGAGCCGGTCCAGCGGTTGCGGTCGATCACGTAGAGGCCGGGCGAGTACTCGATGTCGGGGAAGGTCTCCTCGAAGGCGGCCTGGTACTCCCAGTGGACGGTGCAGCGATAGCCGTCGAGGAGCCCCGCGCGCGCCAGCACGAAGGCCCCGGCCGAGAGCGAGCCGAGGACGAGGCCGTGGCGCGCGGCGCGGCGGAGCACGGCGGTGATGGCCGACATGTTGGCGGGCTCGCGGATCTGGCCGGTGACGACGAGCAGCGCGTCGAAGTCGTCGAGATGGGACGGGACCTCCTCGAGCGCCATGTCGGTGGCGACGGTGATGAGCGAGGAGGCGCGCACGGGCTTGGCGGCCGGCGCCACGAGCTCCCAGGCATAGGCCGGGCGGCCGAGCAGCTGGTTGGCCGCGCGCAGCGGCTCGATCGCCGCGGTCAGCGAGATCAGCGAGAAGGCGTCGATCAGGACGAAGCCGAGGCGGCGACGCTCGGCCGGGGCGGGCGCGTCGATCGCCGGCCGGCCGTCGGTCCCGACGGGAAAGAAGTCGTCGTGGCCCCTGTCGTCGGGCGTCATCGGGCTGGCTCCGTCCGCGGGATGCGGGGCCGGGCGAATCGCCGCCCGGACGTCGCATTACGCCCCCGACCGCCGCATGGCGCCAGAGAGAGGCATCACCCCCGCGCCATCGCGGGACGCGGTCGTCGGGGGCAGGCGGTGCGTTGCACGCACCCTGCGCGCAGCGGTGCCGTCGGGCAGGAGCCGGGCAGCGGCATGGGCATGGGCCGGAGCCGGAGCCGGGAGCGGGCTAGAGCGGTTTCCGAGCGCGCGCGAACGCCCATTCTCGCCCCCTCCCGCGTCATTGTTGCCACGATCCCGTTACCGTTCGGCGAACGCTGCTGGACGCGCGGGCGCAACGGGATGTTCATGCGCGCCGGTCTATCCTGACGTGGGCGGGCAGGGCAGGGCAGTGCCGGGCGCCCGTGCTCACGTCAGGTTGGACCCTGCTCTACGGCGGCATGGCGCTCGCGGGGCCGGCCGGTCCGGGTGCGGTGCCGGGTCGGGCGGTGCCGGGTCGGGCGGTAGGGGGCGTGGAGCGCACCGCCCGCATCAGGCGTCCGGGTGGTCGGGGCGGCTGCCCTGGGCCTCCCAGGGGCGGGTCAGGTCGGCGAGGGTGACGGTCAGCGCCTCGACCGCGACGCTGAATTCGGCACCGCCCGCGCAGGTGAGCGAGAGCGTGCCGGCGGTATCGGCGGTCGCCTCCGGGTCCGGCGGGGCGTCGGCGGGAGGCGTGTCGGCGGCCGCCGCCTCGGGCGTGTAGGAGAGGGCGAGGACGGAGAGCACGGCCTCGCGGTCCCCGCGGCCGATGCCGCGGGCGCGCAGGCCCATCGCGTCCTCGATGGTCATCGCGGTGCGCACGCGCTCGAACGGGCGGCCGGCGGCGCTGGCGGGCCCGGCATCCTCCCAGCGGAAGCGGTTGATCAGCACGACGACGCGGCGCTTGCGCGGCAGGTACATCACGTCGCCGGCGCGCGCGACCGCATCCTGCACCAGCGCCGAGATCACGGCGAGGTCCTCGGCGCTCTCGGCGCGCAGCCGGAGCGGCTTGTCGGAGAGAGGCGCGTCCTCGAAGCGGGCGTCCTGGACGGGCTCGGTACGGGGCGTGTCGTTCATCGGCGGGTTCCCGGGGTCATTCGGCCACGGCGCGGGGCATTGGGCCGGGCAGGGGGCGGGCGAGAGAGTGAGCGGGCGTGTCGTCGTCCTCGCTCAGCCGTTCGATCGCGATGCCGCAGGCGCCGAGCTTCTCCTCGATGCGCTCGTAGCCGCGGTCGAGGTGGTAGACGCGGCTGACGGTGGTGGTGCCCTCGGCCCCCAGCCCCGCGAGGATCAGGCTGACCGAGGCGCGCAGGTCCGTCGCCATCACCGGCGCGCCGCGCAGCCGCTCGACACCGCGCACGCGCGCGGTGCCGCCCTGGACGGTGATGTCGGCGCCCATGCGGGCCAGTTCCGGGACGTGCATGAAACGGTTCTCGAAGATCCGCTCGTCGATCACGCTCTCGCCCTCGGCGGTGGCCAGCGCCGCCATCGCCTGGGCCTGCAGGTCGGTGGGAAAGCCGGGGAAGGGCTCGGTCGTGATGTCCTGCGCGCGGATGCGGCTGCCGTCATGGGCCACGGTCACGCTGCCGTCGGCCTCGGTCCCGACGCGGACGCCCATGGCGCGGAGCGTGTCGATCAGCGCGCCGACGAGGCCCGGATCGCCGCCCGTCAGCGTCAGCCGCCCGCCGGTGATGGCGGGCACCATCATGTAGGTGCCCATCTCGACCCGGTCGGGCAGCACGCGGTGGGTCGCGCCGTCCAGCGTCGTGACGCCTTCGACGGTGACGGTTGAGGTGTCGGCGCCACCGAGAACGCGCTGATGGCCGCCAGCCTCGCCCGCGGCACCACCGTGATCGAAAACGCCGCGCGCGAGCCGGAGATCACCGACCTCGCCGCCTGTCTCACCGCCATGGG
>JBCBPG010000394.1:0-4889 GCA_039820865.1 Pseudomonadota bacterium | reverse complement strand
CGAGGGGCTGTTTGCGCTGGTCGTGCGGCTGCTGAGCGGCCGGCTGGTCTATGACAGCGGCAAGATCGGCGCCGCGCGGCCCGACCGGGTGCGGGTCGAGACGCCGCAGCTGGTGATCGGCAGCCGCGGCACCCGCTTTGCCGTCATCGTGCCGGCGGATGCGCCATGAGGATCGCGATCGCGCTCCTCGCCCCGGCGCTGCTGCTGGCGGCCTGCGCGACGCCCCCGGCGACGCCTGTCCCCGGGCTTGGCCCCTTCGACCGGCGGCTGGCCGAGGAGTACCAGGCGCGCCGCGATGCCGAGTATGCCGAGCGCGACTTCCGCGATGCCCGCCGGTTCCGGCGCGCGCGCGATGCCGCGCTGCTCGGCCAGCGGCCGCCGCCCGACGACCTGTCCGGACGGGACCTGGCCGAGGGCGATCGCGCAGAGCTGGCCGCCGCGCGTGACCGGCTGGTCGCGGTGCTGGGCACCACCGCCGTGCTGGTCGCGCCCGATGCGCTGGCCGAGGCGCAGAGCGCCTTCGACTGCTGGGTGCAGGAGGTCGAGGAGCAGCTCCAGCCGGATGATATCGCGACCTGCGAGGCCGATTTCCTCGACCGTGTCGCGGCGGCCGAGGCGGGGGCGACGGCGCCGGTGGTCGTGCTGCTGCCCTCGGAGGACGGCGGCGCGATCGTGGTGAGCGACGACGGTGCCGAGACGCCGGTCGACACGCCCTTCGGCGGCGTGGTCGGCGGCGGGGCCGAGCCCGCGGCGGCCGAGTTCGAGGAGACCGCGGTGACCGAGGTGCTGGCCGATGCGCTCGACGCCGCGCCGCCGGCCCAGCGCATCTACCTCATCTATTTCGAGACCGGCGGCTCGGACATCGACGACATCACCGAGGAGAGCCGCGCCGAGTACCAGGCCGCCATCGACGACGCGCTTGCGACCGAGGCCGCGCGCCTCACCGTCTTCGGCCATACCGACCGCGTGGGCTCGGCCACGCTCAACGTCCGCCTCGCCCGCGCCCGCGCCGCCCGCATCGCCGCCGCGCTGGTCGCAGCCGGCGTGCCGGCCGAGATCGTCGCGGTCGACAGCTTCGGCGAGACGCAGCCGCTCGTACCCACGCCGGACGGGGTGGGCGAGCCGCTCAACCGGCGGGTCGAGATCGCAGTCCGCTGAGGCCGGCGACGCCCCATGGACTGCAACGAATGTTCGTAAGTCTCTCCCGCCGTTCGATCGTCGTGCTGGCTGTGGTGATGCTGGTGCTCCTCGGGTTCCGGCTTCTCGACACCAAGCCGGTGCGCGAGATCCGGGTGCTGGGCGCCGATCTCATGCAGGGCATCGCCCCCGGCGGGCTGGGCGAGAGCGCCTTTGCCGTGGTCAAGATCGGCGATGCCAGCCTGGCGCGCATCGGGCCCTGGCCCTGGCGCCGGGACCGGCTGGCCGCGGTGATCGGGCGGATCCGGGATGCCGGCGCCGCCGCCGTGGTCGTCGACCTGCTGCTCGACACGCCCGACCGCTACTCGGCCGACGGGATCCTCGAGGAGATGAGCGACGCGCTCGGCCGGCGGGAGGCGACCGCGGTGGCCGAGGCGCTGGACGGGCTGGCCGACCCCGACCGCGTGCTGGCCGAGGCGCTGTCGGCGGGGCCCAGCGTGCTGGCCAGCGCCGTCACCCGCGAGGACACGCTCCAGCGCAGTACCGGCGGGATCCTCGGCCTGCGCACCCAGGCGGTGATCCCGCCGGGGCTGCCGTCCTTTGCCGGCGTGCAGGGCGCGATCCCGCCGCTGCGCGCCGCGGCCCGGGCCGAGGGGGCGATCAACCTGCTGCCCGAGGAGGACATGGTGCTGCGCCGCGCGCCGCTCTTCTTCGTGGTCGACGGGGTGCTGCATCCGAGCCTGCCGGTCGCGAGCCTGATGGGCGGGGGACGCGACGTGGCGGTGTCGGGCCGGATCGGCAGCACGCCCGAGATCCGGATCGACGGCCGTCTGCGCAGCGCCGATCCCGCCGGCGTCGTCTGGCTCGACTTTGCCCGGCGCACGCGCATCCCCGTGATCGAGGCGCGCGCGGTCGGCACCCCGGATGACGCGGTGCTGGAGGGGCGGATCGTGGTCGTGGGTCTCGACGCGGCCGGGCTGTCGCAGCCCTGGCGGCTGGCCGACGGCGGCCTCGCGAGCGATCCGGAGGTGATCGCGACCATCGCCGATGCGCTCGATGTCGGGCGGGTGCTGAGCCGGCCGCGCCTGGTCGGTACGGTCGAGGTCGTGGCGCTGATCCTCGGCATGGCGGCGCTGACGGCGCTCTGGCTCGGCACCGCGCCCTGGCGCGCCGTCATGGCGACGGTCTGCCTGGGCGCGGCCTGGGTGCTCGGCGGCATGGTGGCGCGCTGGCAGTACGGGCTGGTGGTCGACGTCGCGGCGCTGCCGATCCTCTGGGCGGTGCTGGTGGCCGCGGTCGCCTGCCTGCGGGCGACGACCCTCTGGCGTCAGCGCAGCCGCCTGGTCGACGAGCTCCGCACCCGGACCGAGGCGGCGGAGGCTGCGAACCAGGCCAAGACGCGCTTCCTGCGCGAGATGCATCACGACCTGCGCACGCCGATGAACGCGGTGCTGGGCTTCGCCAAGCTCCTCGCCAATGCCGAGGAACGCACGCCGCCGCCCGAGACCGTCTCGCGCTATGCCGGGGCGATCGGGTCGGCCGGCGGGCATATCCTGAAGCTGTCCGAGCGTGCGCTGCAGGCGGCCGAGGCGGCGAATGACGAGGTCGCGCCGGCGCTGGAGACGGTCGAGCTGGACGACGCGCTGCTGCAGGCGGCGGAGATCATCCTCGGCAACCGCCGGCGCACGGCCGGGCTCGAGCTTCGCATCGAGACGCCAGGCGCCTTCGTCAGGGTCGATCCCACCTATCTGCTGGAGGCCGTCCTGAACCTCCTGGAGAATGCCTTCGCCCATGCCGAGGGGACGGAGAACGTGACGCTCGCCAGCCTGCGCCTGCCCGGCGGGCGGGTCGCGATCGACGTGCTGGACGAGGGGCCGGGGCTGGACGACGCGATCCGCAGCGCCGTGGGCACGCCCTTCATCCCCGGGCGGGCGGTGCACGACGGCGTGCGGGGCGCGGGGCTCGGCCTCTTCATCGTCCAGCGCTTCGCCTCGACGCATGGCGGGGCGCTGCGCCTCGATCCGCGGCCGGAGGGCGGGCTTCGCGCCCGGCTCGAGCTGCCGCTGTCCGAGCCGCCGGACGGCCGCGGCGGGGGCGCCGGCGGATCCGGGGGTGCTTCCGGGGGCTGATCGGGTCGGGTCGAAACGGGTGCGGGCGGGCCGGGTCGGGTCGGGGCGGGCAGGTCAGGGCGGTCGGTCCACGGGCTCCGCGCCGGGAAGCAGGATGCTGAAGACCGAGCCGCGGCCGACCGCGCTTTCGACCAGGATGCGCCCGCCATGCGCGACGACGATCTCGCGCGCGATGCAGAGACCGAAGCCATGGCCCGAGACGGTGTCGAAGCGCCGGGCACGCACGCCGGGTTCCATGATGTCGGCCAGTCGCTCGGGCGGAATGCCCCGGCCGTCGTCGCGGACGTCGATGCGCTGTCCCGTGCCGGAGGTCGAGGCCGTGACCGTCACCTGCGCCGGCGCGTCGTCGCCGTATTTGAGGCCGTTGCCCACCAGGTTCTGCAGCGCCAGCGGGAAGAGGCCGCGGTCCACCGTCAGCGCCATGTCGTCGCGCAGGCTGACGCGCGCCTTCTCCGCCACCCCGAAGGACGCGGTCGCATCGGCCATCACGTCGGAGAGCAGGAGCGGCTCGTGGCGAAGCGCGGCGGCGCCGAGGCGGGCGAGCTGCAGACCGGCGCCCATGCTGGAGAGCTGCTTGGCGATCTCGCCCGTGATCTCGGCCAGGAGCGCGCGCCCCTCCGCGCCCAGCGTCTCGCCATGGCGCATCTCCAGAAGCTCGACGATCGCCAGCACCGTGGTCGCGGGCCCGCGCATGTCGTGGCCGAGCATCGAGATCATGGCGTTCAGCACCCGGTTCTTGCGCAGCAGGGCATCGCGCGCCAGGCGCCGGGCGACCGCGTAGTCCAGCGTCCGGGCGATCCCGGCCTCGGCCAGCGCGGCCTTTGCCACGAAGTCCTCGGCCCCCCCGGCGACGGCGGCCGTGCCGTGGCTCTCGTCCATGTCCGCGGTGAGCGCGACCACGGGCACCGGGGCGGCGATGCGCAGCATGGCGGCCAGGCTCGCCAGCCCCCGGGTCTCGCGCAGGCCGAGATCGAGGAGCACGACATCGGCCGGCCGGGCCGCCAGCGCCGCGCCCGCCTCGGCGATGCTGCAGACGCGCGCGAGGGTCCAGTCCGGCCGCTCGCTCGCCAGGGCGAGGCGCACAAGCTCGGCATGGTCGTCCGTGTCCTCGACCAGCAGCACATGGCGGCTGGCGGTGGCGGCGAGCGGGGTGTCGAGCGCCGCGAGCATGCCGGGATCCGCAACGCCGTGCATCAGGCCTCCACCGTCGCGACGGGGCCCCGGTTCACCTCGGCCCAGTAGTCGCTCAGCCGTTCGAGATCGAGCTCCATGCGCGCGTAGTCCGAGGACTTGACCGTGTAGCTGTTGGCGTTGGCGGACATCGCGGTTTCGATGTCGACGGGTGCCGAGGAGGTCGAGAGCACGACGATCGGGGTGAGCAGGCCGAGGTCCTTCTTGGCCCGGCGCAGCACGTCGAAGCCGTTGATCCCGGCCATGTTGACGTCGAGCAGGACGAGGTCCGGCTGCTCGGCCCGGCCCTCGGCCGCGGCGGCGAGATAGTCGAGCGCCGCCTCGCCCGAGGTGACCGCGGTGACGTGCCGGTCGCGCTCGGGGCTCTCTACGATCGCGCGGATCAGCTCGGCATGGTCGGGGTTGTCCTCGACCAGCAGCACCAGGAACCGT
>JBCBPG010000393.1:0-4891 GCA_039820865.1 Pseudomonadota bacterium | reverse complement strand
GTCCCTGTCGCGCGCGAGGCGCTGGAGGCGGCGATCCGGCTCAACGGCGCGGGCGTCGAGGGCAACCTCGCCGCCTTCGCCCTCGGCCGCTGGGCGGGGGCCGATCCGCAGGGCCTGGCAGCCGCCCTGGGCAGTGCGCCGGCGCCGGAGCCGCAGACGCAGACGCTGGACGCCGTGGTCGACGACCGGGCCGCACGGCTGGTCGCCTACCAGGACCGGCGGCTGGCCGAACACTACCGCGCCGCCGTCGCGCGCGCCCGCGCCGCCGAGGACGCGGCCGGCGTCGAGGGTTTCGCGCGGGCGGTCGCCGAGGGCTACTACAAGCTGCTCGCGATCAAGGACGAGTACGAGGTGGCGCGGCTGCACCACGAGACGACGGCGGCGCTGGTGGCCGAGGCCTTCGAGGGCGGCGGGCGCGTGCGCTACTACCTCGCGCCGCCGCTCCTCGCGCGCGAGGGGCCGGACGGGCGGCCGATGAAGCGCGCCTTCGGGCCCTGGATCGGCCGGGCCTTCGCCTTGCTCCGGCACGGCAAGGCGCTTCGGGGCACGGCGCTCGACCTCTTCGCCCGGACGGCGGAGCGGCGGATGGAGCGGGCGTTGATCGCGGACTACGAGGCGGCGCTGCCGCGCTGGTGCGACAGCCTGGCCCCGGCGACCGTGGGGACGCTGGCCGCGCTTGCGGCCCTGCCGCTGGAGATCCGCGGCTTCGGACCCGTCAAGGCGGCAGCGGCCGAGCGGGCGGCGGCGCGGCGGGCGGCGCTGGAGGCGGTGCTGGCCGATGGCGGGGCGCCGACGCCGCTGGCGACGGCGGCGGAGTAGCGCCGGTTCGTGGAACGTTTCGGGCAGTGCGTTGCACGAACCCTAAGCCCGGGCGTCCCCGCTGTGCGTAGGGTGCGTGGAACGCACCGCTGTGCCTAGGGTGCATGGAACGCACCGCTGTGCGTAGCGTGCGTGGAACGCACCGGCGGGGCGGGCGGATCCCGCCCCGCGCCAGAGGGTCAGAGCTGGTAGTTGGGCGTCGATCGGGAGATCGCCGTCTCCTCGTCGTTCATGTCCTCGCCGAAGCCCTCGAAGAGGGGCGTGGAGAGGTAGCGTTCGCCCGTGTCGGCCAGCATGGCGACCATGACCGATCCTTCGGGGGCGCTCTCGGCGACCTTCATCGCCGCCGCGGTCGAGGCGCCGCCGGAGATGCCGGTGAAGATGCCCTCGTGGACCGCGAGCTTGCGCGACCACTCGATCGCCTCGGCGCCCGACACCGGGACCATCTCGTCGACGAACTTCTTGTCCAGCGCCTCCTGCAGCACCCAGGGGATGAAGTCGGGCGTCCAGCCCTGGATCGGGTGCGGCTCGAAGGCGGGGTGCGAGTGCTCGGGCTGGTTGGCCTCGTTGCGGCCCTGCGTCTCGCCCGAGCCGACGAGCTGGGCGTTGGCGGGCTCGGAGAGGCAGATCTTCACGTCCGGCCGTGCGGCGCGCAGCACCCGGCCGACGCCCGAGACCGTGCCGCCGGTGCCGTAGCCGCCGACCCAGTAGTCGAGGCGCCCGCCCTCGAAGTCCTTCAGGATCTCCTGCGCGGTCGTGTTCTCGTGGATGTCGGCATTGGAGTCGGTCTCGAACTGCGAGGCGAGGAACCAGCCGTTGGCCTCGGCCAGCTCCCTGGCCTTCTGGTACATGCCGAAGCCCTTCTGCGCGCGCGGCGTGAGCACGACCTTGGCGCCGAGGAAGCGCATCAGCCGCCGGCGCTCGACCGAGAACGAGTCCGCCATGGTGACGACCAGCGGATAGCCCTTGGCCGCGCAGACCATGGCCAGCCCGATGCCGGTATTGCCCGAGGTCGCCTCGACCACCGTCTGACCGGGCTGGAGGCGCCCCTCGCGCTCGGCCGTCTCGATGATGTTCATCGCCAGGCGGTCCTTGACCGAGGCGGCCGGGTTGAAGAACTCGCACTTGACGTAGAGGTGCACATGCGCCGGCGCGATCTTGTTCAGCCGGATGCAGGGCGTGTCGCCGACGGTGTCGAGCACGCTGTCGTAGAGCCGGCCGCGGCCTTCGGTGCGCCGCGTGCTGCCGGGGGTCTCGAGCGGGGCCATGGGTGTCTCCTCTCCTCGGTTCGGGCCCCGTCGTAACGGGGCCGTATCCGCCGCATGCGCGTCTTGTGCCGTGGCGCGACCGACGGTATTCAACAGACGCGAAATGTATGATCGGCGAAATGGCAATCAGGATTGCCGGTAACGGCGCTTGTGCCGCATCCGGGGCGCGATGGCGAGAGAGAATTTACTCACGCCGGTCGCGCGCTGTGTGTGCCTTTACACTAAACCATTTGACAATCAGCCGGTTGTTGATCGGTTGACCGGGATCAAGTACCTCCGACACATAAATTCGGAAAAGCCTTCCGAGCCTCAGAGCGAGGCCTGAACAACGACAGGAGGACGCGCTCATGAACGACCAGACCCCCCCGGCCCTGGTTGCCCCGCCAGCCGACCTCGCCGCCAATGCCCATATCGACGCGGCCAAGTACGAAGAGATGTATCGCCGCTCGATCGACGATCCCGAGGCGTTCTGGGCCGAGGCAGCCACGCGCCTCGACTGGATCAAGGCGCCGACCAAGATCAAGAACACCTCGTTCGACTACCACAACGTCTCGATCAAGTGGTTCGAGGACGGCAGCCTCAACGTCGCCTACAACTGCATCGACCGCCACCTGAAGGACCGCGCGCACCAGACCGCGATCATCTGGGAGAGCGACGATCCGGGCGTGGCTCAGCACATCACCTACCAGGAGCTCTACGAGCAGGTCTCGAAGTTCGGCAACGTCCTGCATGCGATGGGCGTGAAGAAGGGCGACCGCGTCGTCCTCTACCTCCCGATGATCCCGGCCGCGGCCTATGCCATGCTGGCCTGCGCGCGCATCGGGGCGATCCACTCGATCGTCTTCGCCGGCTTCTCGCCCGACGCACTGGCCGACCGGGTCAACGGCTGCGATGCCAAGCTGGTCATCTGTGCCGACGAGGCGCCGCGCGGTGGGCGCATCACCAAGCTGAAGGCCAATGTCGACAAGGCGCTGGCCAAGTGCGGCCCGGACGTCAAGGCGCTGGTCGTGCGCCGCACCGGCAACGAGACGCCGATGACCGAGGGGCGCGACGTCTGGTACCACGACGAGGTCGAGCGCGTGACCGACCACTGCGCGCCCGTCGAGATGAACGCCGAGGACACGCTGTTCATCCTCTATACCTCCGGCTCGACGGGCAAGCCGAAGGGCGTGGTGCATTCGAGCGGCGGCTACCTGCTCTATGCCGCGATGACCCATGAATACGTCTTCGACTACAAGCCGGGCGACGTGTTCTGGTGCACCGCGGACGTGGGCTGGGTCACGGGGCACAGCTACATCGTCTATGGGCCGCTCGCGAACGGCGCGACCACGCTGATGTTCGAGGGCGTGCCGACCTTCCCGGATGCCGGGCGCTTCTGGGCGGTCTGCCAGAAGCACAAGGTCAACCAGTTCTACACCGCGCCGACCGCCATCCGCGCGCTGATGGGCCAGGGCGACGCGTTCGTCACCGGGTACGACCTGTCGGACCTGCGCATCCTCGGCACGGTGGGCGAGCCCATCAACCCCGAGGCCTGGCGCTGGTACAACGAGGTCGTGGGCGGCAAGCGCTGCCCGATCGTCGACACCTGGTGGCAGACCGAGACGGGCGGCCACCTGATCACGCCCCTGCCGGGCGCGGTGCCGACCAAGCCGGGCTCGGCCACCAAGCCCTTCTTCGGCGTGCGCCCGGTCGTGCTCGACCCGCAGGGCGGGCAGGAGATCGAGGGCAACGGTGTCGAGGGCGTGCTGGCGATCGCCGACAGCTGGCCCGCGCAGATGCGCACCGTCTGGGGCGACCACGACCGCTTCGTGTCGACCTATTTCGAACAGTACAAGGGCTACTACTTCTCGGGCGACGGCTGCCGGCGCGACGAGGACGGCTACTACTGGATCACCGGCCGCGTCGACGACGTGATCAACGTCTCGGGCCACCGCATGGGCACCGCCGAGGTCGAGAGCGCGCTGGTCTCGCATCCCGCCGTCTCGGAGGCCGCGGTGGTCGGCTATCCGCACGAGATCAAGGGCCAGGGCATCTACTGCTACGTGACGCTGATGTCGAGTATCGAGCCCTCGGACGCGCTGCTCAAGGAGCTGCAGGCCCATGTCCGCACCGAGATCGGCCCGATCGCGAAACCGGACGTGATCCAGTGGGCGCCCGGCCTGCCCAAGACCCGCTCGGGCAAGATCATGCGCCGCATCCTGCGCAAGATCGCCGAGAACGAGACCGGCGCCCTCGGCGACACCTCGACCCTCGCCGACCCCACCGTCGTCGACGACCTCATCGCCAACCGCGCGGTGAAGTGACGGCCGAAAGCCTCCGCCCCGACGCCCGACGCCCGGCGCTTTCCAGCGCCGGGCGTCTTGCGTCGGTGTGCGCCCCTGGCCGGGTCGGCGCTCCTCCACCCCGTCACGCCCGCGGCCGCCGAGGTCTGCGACAAGGTGCGTCCCCGCCGGCAACGGTAGCCGCCAGGGCATCGGGAGGTGTCGGGGGCCCCGTGGCGACCGTTCGCGTGGCGCGGGCGCGGTTGACAGGCGGCGCGGGGCACGGCGACATCGCTGTCCGTCCACAGGCCGCGAGGCGCCGTCTTGTTCCATCACGACCCCCTCGCGCTCCCCGGCCAGCGCATCGGCCTGCTCGGCGGGTCCTTCGATCCGGCGCATCGGGGGCATGTGCACATCACGCTCTGGGCGCTGAGTACCTTCCGGCTGGACCAGGTCTGGTGGGTGCTGACGCCCGGCAATCCGCTGAAGGCGCGGGGGCCTGCGGGGCTCGAGGCGCGGATGGCGGCGGGGCGGGCCATCATC
>JBCBPG010000392.1:0-4904 GCA_039820865.1 Pseudomonadota bacterium | reverse complement strand
TTCGCCTACTTCCTCTCGCAGCTGCCCGCGCGCGCCGCGAACCTCTGCCTGATCACCGTGCTGCTGCCGTTCTGGACCTCGCTGCTGGTGCGCACCTATGCGTGGCTGGTGCTGCTCCAGCGCGAGGGGCTGGTGAACGACTGGGCGATCGGCATGGGGCTGTGGGACGAGCCGCTCAAGATCGTGCACAACATGACCGGCACGCTGATCGGCATGGTCCACATCATGCTGCCGTTCCTGATCCTGCCGGTCTACAGCTCGATGAAGTCGATCGACCGCGACTACCTCAAGGCCGCCGCGAACCTCGGCGCGGGGCCCGTAAAGGCGTTCTGGACGGTGTTCTTCCCGCTCTCGCTGCCGGGCCTCTTTGCCGGCGCGCTGATCGTCTTCGTCCTCTGCCTCGGCTTCTTCGTCACGCCCGCGGTGCTGGGCGGCGGGCGCGTGATCATGGTGTCGATGAAGATCGCCTCCAACATCGAGCTCTTCGTCAACTGGGGCGCGGCCAGCGCGCTCGGCGTCGTGCTGCTGATCCTGACGCTCGCGATCCTCTGGCTCGCGGCGCGGTTCGTGAAGCTCGAACGGCTGGCGGGTGGACACTGATGCGTGCCTGGCTCGACACCCCCGCCTCCGAGACGCAGGTGACGCATGGCCAGCGCCTCTGGCTCTATGTCTTTTCGGGCATCGTCATGGTGCTGCTGGTGGCACCGACGCTGATCGTGATCCCGATGTCCTTCTCGGACAGCCAGTATCTCGAGTTCCCGCCCACCACCTGGTCGACCCGCTGGTACGCCCACTACTTCGGGTCCGAGGAGTGGATGGCCGCCACCGCCACCTCTCTGATGGCCGCGACGCTGACGATGCTGATCGCCACGCCCATCGGCGTCATGGCGGCCTACGGGCTCCATGCCTCGCAGATGCCGCTCGGCCGCTGGGTCTTCGTGCTGCTGATCACGCCGATGATGGTGCCGCTGATCCTGGTCGCGATCGGGGCCTTCTACATCTACGTCAAGCTGCAGATCCTCTACACGATGACGGGGCTGGTGCTGGCGCACAGCCTGCTGGCGCTGCCGCTGGTGCTGATCGTCACCGCCTCGGGGCTCAAGAGCTACGACATGAACCAGGAGATGGCGGCGCGCTCGCTCGGCGCCTCGCGGGCCTGGGCGTTCCTGACCGTGACGCTGCCGCAGATCCGCTTCTCGGTCGTCACGGCGGCGCTGCTGGCCTTCCTGACGTCCTTCGACGAGGTGGTCGTGGCGATGTTCATCTCGGGCGGCGAGAACGCGACGCTCACGCGCAACATGTTCAACGCGCTCCGCGACCAGATCGACCCGACGATCGCGTCGATCTCGACCATCATGATCGTCATCACCTCCGGTCTCATGGCGCTGGCCCAGATCTTCGGCAAGGCGCGGGGGAGCGACTGAGAGCGTGGCACGCTACGTCCTGATGGGGGTGTCTGGCTGCGGCAAGACCTCGGTCGGCACGGCACTGGCCGCGCGGGCGGGCGTGGCCTTCATCGACGGCGACGACCTGCACCCGCCCGCCAACATCGCCAAGATGGCCGGCGGCACGCCGCTGGACGACGACGACCGCGCGCCGTGGCTGAGAGCGGTGGGCCGGGCGCTGGCGGCCGCGCCGGCGCCGGCGGTGATCGGCTGCTCGGCACTGAGGCGGCGGTACCGCGACTGGATCCGCGCCGAGGTGGCCGAGCCGGTGCACTTCCTGCACCTGGACGCCCCGCGCCAGGTCCTTGCCGGACGGGTCGCCCACCGGCGCGGGCACTTCATGCCGTCCGGTCTGCTCGACAGCCAGTTCGCGACGCTCGAGCCGCTCGGTGCGGACGAGCTTGGCCGGGTGATCGACATCGCGCAGTCGCAGAGGGCCGTGGTCGCCGCGGCGTCGGCCTATGTGGCCGGGACCCGGTCGTCCGGCGACAGCGGGGACCGGCGCGGGCGCTGATCGACGCGTCAGCCCCGCGCCTCGCCCCGCACCGTGGTGCCCGGGATCAGGCGAAAGCCGATGTCGCGGCAGGGGGCGACGGGCTCGTTCGACAGCCGTGCGATCATCATCTCGGCCGCCGCCTGGCCCAGCCTGAGGTGCGGCACATGGATCGAGGTCAGGCGCTTGGCCAGGACCGAGGCGATCGGCAGGTCGCCCCAGCCCGCGATGCCGATATCGCCCGGTACCGTGAGCCCGCGCGCCAGGCAGTACTGCAGCCCGCCAAAGGCCATCGCGTCGTTCTGGAAGTAGAGGCACTCGACCCCGGGCGAGGAGGCCAGCAGCTGCTCGGTCCCGTAATGGCCGGTGTAGTAGGATGCCGTGTCGTGCAGGCAGAGCTGCTTGACCACGCTGCCGCCGCCGCCCTCGACCGCCTTGCAGAACCCGTCCAGCCGGCTGGTCGCCGCGTTCGCCGTATCGTGCGAGGTGCCGACATAGCCGATCGCCCGGTAGCCGCGCCCGACCAGGAACCGCCCCATGTCGAAGCCGCTGTCGAAGTGGTTGATGCCGACGCTCATGTCGAGCGGGCTGGAGTTCAGGTCCCAGATCTCGACCACCGGCACGCCGGCATTGGCCAGCATCTCGACCGCGCGAGGCGAATGGTAGCGTCCGGTCAGGATCAGCCCCGCCGGCTGCCAGGACAGCACGGTGCGGATCCAGGTCTCCTCCTCCTCCTGCGTGTGCTGGGTGAGGCCGAGGACGGTCTGGTGGCCGAAGGCGCCGAGCTTGCGGTCGATGCCCTCCAGCACCTGGGCGAAGACCTCGTTGCCGAGATCCGGGATCGAGACGCCGACGAAGGTGGAGGTCTTGTCGCCCGCGAAGACGGTGGCCAGACGATTCGGCAGGTAGCCGAGCTCGTCCACCTTGGCCATTACCCGCAGGCGCGTATCCTCGGAATAGCCCCCCTCACCGCGCAGCACCCGGCTGGCCGTCATCTTTGAC
This sequence comes from Pseudomonadota bacterium, assembly GCA_039820865.1. GTDB lineage: Bacteria > Pseudomonadota > Alphaproteobacteria > Rhodobacterales > Rhodobacteraceae > Thermohalobaculum. The sequence continues at coordinate 1,964 of JBCBPG010000392.1, read as the reverse complement.
ACGCCCGCCGCCCTGGCCACCTCGGTCAGGCTTATCTTGTTGTTCCGGCTCTGCTTTTGGCGCATGTCAGGAAATCGACGTTACCGGTAACTTTGCGGCTTGACTCAAGCGGCTTTGCGCTCAAGGCTTAGCGCAACGTTACGGGTAACTCAATAACCCGGACGGCGGGAGGAGACGGACGATGCACAGCCTGCAGGCAGGCCTGTTCTTCGATGGCATCGACAAGCATTTCGGCGGCACCTATGCGCTGAAGGACGTCTCCCTGTCGGTCGGGCGTGGCGAGATCGTCGCGCTCCTCGGCGAGAACGGCGCCGGCAAATCCACCCTGATCAAGGTGCTGGGCGGCATCCACCAGCCCGATGCAGGCCGCGTCCTGATCGATGGCGAGCCCTACCAGCACCGCCCCGCAGGCTTTGGCGAGCGCCAGAAGGTCGCCTTCATCCACCAGGATCTCGGCCTCATCGAATGGATGACGGTGGCCGAGAACATCGCGCTCGCGCTCGGCTTCTCGCGGCGCGGCGGGCTGATCCAGTGGGGCGAGGTCGAGCGCTTCGCGGCGGAGGCGCTGCGGCGTGTCGACTGCGACTTCGACCCCACGACGCGGGTCGAGAGCCTGACGCGCACCGAGAAGTCGCTGGTCGCCATCGCCCGGGCGCTGGCCGTCGACAGCGAATTCCTGGTGCTGGACGAGCCGACCGCCTCGCTGCCCGCCGACGAGGTCGGGCGGCTCTTCGCGGCGATCCGGCCGCTGCGCGACCGCGGCGTCGGCATGATCTATGTCAGCCACCGCCTGGACGAGATCTTCCAGATCGCCGACCGCGTCGCGGTGCTGCGCGACGGGGCGCTGGTCGGCGTGCGGATGATCGAGCACACGACCCCCGAGGAGCTGGTCCAGAAGATCGTCGGGCGCAAGACGCGCGAGACGGTCAAGGCGACCGATGCGCCGGGCGACGCGGTGCTGCGCCTCGACGGCTTCAAGGTGGGCGGGGTCGGCCCGCTCGACCTCGTGCTCCGCCAGAACGAGATCGTCGGCCTCGCGGGTCTGCGCGGTGCGGGACACGAGGCGATCTCGCGCGCGCTCTTCGGCCTCGCCCCCTTCGAGGGCACGGTGACGCTGGACGGCGCCGCGCCCGACCTGGCCACGCCCGAACGCGCCATGGCGGCGGGCGTGGGCCTCGTCGCCAAGGACCGCACCGAAGAGTCGGTCGCGATGACGCTGAGCATCCGCGAGAACACCTTCCTCAACCCGCTCGGTGTCGGGCGCCGGCTGCTCGACCTCGTGACGCCGTCCAGCGAGGCGGACGAGGCGGCGGCGATCGGCGCGGGGCTCGGCCTCTCGCCCAACGACCCGTCGCTGGCGATCGAGGCGCTCTCGGGCGGCAACCAGCAGAAGGTCGTCATCGGCCGCTGGCTGGCCACCAAGCGCCGCCTCCTGATCTGCGAGGACCCGACGGCCGGCGTCGACGTGGGCGCCAAGGCCGAGATCTACGCGCTTCTGAACGGGGCGCTGGCCGAGGGGGTCGCGATCCTGATCGTCTCGACCGATTTCGAGGAGATCGCCACGCTCTGCCACCGCGCCATCGTGTTCAGCCAGGGCGCGATCCTCGACGAGCTGGCCGGCACGCGGCTGACGACCGAGGGGCTGATCCAGGCGGCCTCGGCCGGCAACGTGTCCGGGCGCGAGGGAGACAGCCATGCAGTCGCTTGAGAGCAGCGCGCTCGAACCCACCAAGGCCGACCTCAAGGGCATGGGGATGGCACGCCGGCTGATGCGCCTGCTGCCGGTCTATGGCCTCGTGATCCTCACGGTGCTGCTGATCGGGCTCTTCTCGGTGCTGCTGCCCGACACCTTCCCCACGATGCTGAACCTGCGTGCGATCGTCAGCGACAAGGCGATCATCGCGCTCCTGTCGCTGGGGGCCATGATCCCGATGGCGGCGGGGCGGATCGACCTGACGGTCGGC
>JBCBPG010000391.1:0-4905 GCA_039820865.1 Pseudomonadota bacterium | reverse complement strand
TACGCCGCCAACGCCTTCCTCGCGACCAAGATCACCTTCGTGAACGAGATCGCGACCCTCTGCGAGAGCGTCGGCGCCGATGTCCGCGCCGTCGCCCGCGGCATGGGGCTGGACGCGCGGATCGGCCAGCGCTTCCTGCAGGCGGGGCCGGGCTATGGCGGATCGTGCTTTCCCAAGGATACCCGCGCGCTCGCCCGCACCGCCGAGCAGAACGGCGTGGCACTGAGCGTACTGGGCGCCACGATCCGCGCCAATGACGAGATCAAGCGGCGCATGATCGACAAGATCGAGGACCTCTGCCCCGGGGGTTTCGCCGGCGCGCGCGTGGCCGTGCTGGGCGTGACCTTCAAGGCCGAGACCGACGACATGCGCGAGGCCCCGGCGCTGACCATCGTGCCCGCCATGGTGGGCCGCGGCGCCTCGGTGCGCGTCCACGACCCGCAGGGCCGACGCGAGGGCGAGGCGCTGTTGCCCGGCGTGCAGTGGTTCGACGATGCCGAGAGCGCGGTCGCGGGTGCCGATGTGCTGGTGGTGCTGACCGAATGGGGCGCGTTCCGCACGCTCGACCTCGCCGCGCTGGCGGCCTCGATGCGCTCGCCGCACCTGGTCGACCTGCGCAACCTCTACGCGCCCGAGGACGTCGCCGCGGCTGGCTTCACCGCCCATGCGGGCATCGGCATCGCCCCGCGCCTGCCCGCCGAGCCTGTCGGGCACGCCGACGCCGCCCCGGCTCTCAGGCAGGCGAGCTGACCCCGTGACCCCCCGGTACGCCCCGCCCCCGGGGCGCGCCGGCGCCATCCAGCGGAGCCAATATGGCCAGCTCAGCACGCGGACGCGCGTCCGCCTCCGTCATTCGCACTTTCTCGCGGCTGATCGCGCGGTTCCGGCCGGCCGTGCGGGCGCAGCTCTGGCTGCTTGCGGGCGCGCTGGGGCTAGTGCTGTTAGCGGTCGGCTTCCGCCTGGCGGAGCCTTGGCCGCTCAAATTCGTCTTCGACGGCCTGCTGGGCGCCGAGAGCGGCCCCGAGATGCTGGCGGCGCTCGACCCGGATGCCCGGCTGGGGCTGCTGGTCGGTGCCTTCATCGCGATCGTGATGGCCCATGCCGGGCTCACCTTCCTGTCCAAGCTCGCGATGGCGCTGGCGCTCAGGCGGATCCTAGCGCGGATGCGCGCGGCAGTCTTCGACCACATGCTGCGGATGTCGGTGCTGCGCCACCAGCACCACGCCTCGGGCGACCTAGCTAACCGGCTGACGGTCGATATCGACCGGCTGCGGCTGGCGGGCACGAACAACGCGATCAACCTCGCCGTCAACCTACTGACCATGGCGGGCATGCTGGTCGTCATGCTCTGGCTCAACTGGCAGCTCGCGCTGATCGCGCTGGCGGCGCTGCCGGCCTTCCACCTGCTGACCGCGCGCATGATGGCGCTGATCCTCGAGCAGTCGCGCCGCTTCCGCGCCTCGGACGGGGCGCTGGCGGGCGAGGCGGTGCATGCCGCGGGCGCCGCGCAGGCGATCCAGGGCCTGTCGCTCTACGCGCCCATCGCCGCGGTCTTCGGCCGGGGCAGCGAGAGGAACCTCGCCCTCGGCATGCGGAGCGCGATCCTGAAGACCGTGCTCCGCCAGTCGGTGACGGTGCTCTTCGCCGTCTGCATCGGGCTCCTGGTCTGGCGCGGCGCGGTGCTGGTTGAGGCCGGCGCGATCACCCCGGGCGATCTGATCATCTTCATGGCCTATCTGCGCGAGGGGATGGAGAAGCCGATGATCCGCTTCAGCGCCAACCTGGCCGAGCTTGGCCGGGGCGCGGCGAGCGGCGAGCGGCTGCTGGCGCTCCTGGACGAGCCGGCCGAGCCCGAGGCGGAAACCGAGGCGGCCGTGCCGCCGCGCCGCGGCGTGATCCGCTTCGAGGACGTCTCCTTCGGCTATCCCGGCAGGCCGCTGGTGCTGGACGGGGCGAGCTTCTCGCTGGCGCCGGGCGAGCGGGTGGCCATCGTCGGCCCCTCGGGCGGGGGCAAGTCGACGGTCATCGCGCTCCTTCTCCGGCTGGTCGAGCCCGCCGGCGGGCGCATCACGATCGACGGCGTCGACATCGCGGCGATGGGGCGGGCCGAGCTGCGCGCCTCGCTGGCGGTGGTCTTTCAGGACACCGCGCTCTTCGACATGACAGTGCGCGAGAACCTGACCCTCGGCCGCGATGCGGGAGAAGGCGAGATCGCCGAGGCGCTGCGGCTGGCCGGCGCCGAGGGTTTCGTCGCAGCGCTCGAGGGCGGGCTCGACCATCGACTGCCGCCGGGGGGCCGCTCGCTCTCGGGAGGGCAGCGCCAGCGCCTCGGCATCGTGCGCGCGCTCCTCCGCCGCGCGCCCGTTCTACTACTCGACGAGCCGACCAGCGCGCTCGACCCCGAGGGCCGGGCCGCGCTGGAGCAGCGGCTCTTCGGCGCGCCGGAGGCCGGGAGCGTGCTCCTCATCACCCATCAGACCGACGGGCTGGCGGGCTTCGACCGGGTCTACCGGCTCGGTGGCGGCGTGCTCCGCCCTGTCCAGGTCACCCGTTCCGTCGCCTGACAGCTATCTCCAAGGAAAGGACCGCGACCCATGCAGAGCATTCGCTTCGGACGCACCGACCTGACCGTCTCGCGCCTGTGCTTCGGCTGTGTCTCCTTCGGGGTGGCCGACCCGGCGCGCGGCTGGGACCCGTTCTCGGCCGAGGGCCGGGCGCTCGGCATCCGCCTGATCCGGGCCGCGCGCGACCGGGGCGTGACGCTCTTCGACGTCTCGCCGGACTATGGCGACGGCCATGCGGAGATGCTGCTGGGCGAGGCGCTGCGACGCGACCGCGACCGGGCCGTGATCGCCACCAAGGTCGACTATGGCGGCCGCACCGCCGCCGAGGTAACCGCCAGCGTCGAGGCCTCGCTCCGCCGGCTGGGCACCGACTGCATCGACCTCGTGCAGTTCCACGGCGGCAACTACCCGCCAGCTTCGGTCAAGCGCATCCTCGAACGCGGGCTGCTTGACGCGCTCCTGGCGCTGCGTGCCGAGGGCAAGATCCGCCATGTCGGACTGACCGTCGCCGACCCCGTGACCGCGCGGACGCTGATCGAGACGGGCGCCTTCGACGCGGTGCAGATGATGTACAGCCTGGCCGAGCAGGCAGCCGCGCGCCATGCGCTCGACTGGTGCGCCGCCCGCGATCTGGGCGTGACGGTGATGCGCCCGCTGGCGGCCGGGATGCTGGCGCCGCTCTTTGCCGCGCTGGCGCCGCGCTGGGCAGAGAGCCACGACCTCGCCGAGGTCTGCCTCAAGTTCCTGCTCTGCGACCCCCGCGTCCACACGCTGAACGTGGGTATGCGGAGCGAGGCGGAACTCGGCCGCAACGCCGACCTGATCGACGGCTTCGTGCCCCCGATCGACGTCGCCGCCCTGCCCCGCAGCGTTGGCGCCGCCGCCCGCCGCGCGACGGTACCCGTCCCGGCTCGCTCCAACAATGAAGAGACAGTAAAAGCTCCATGAACGGCCTTTAGACTGATGCTGATCCGAAGATAAATCTCACAATAAAACTGGACAATCGGGATGAAAAGAGCGCTTTACTTACCCAAGATACCGTTGCTGGACGGTGTGAGTCCCCCTGATGACGGCACATGCCTGCCACTCGTCATGACCTGCCGCACCTGGATCATCGATGACGGGAGTAAAGACGCGTGCGTTCAATGAGCTTTGCCTGGAAGCTGTCGATCCTCTGTGGCGGTATGCTAGCGGTCAGCCTGGTCTGCGCCGCACTGGCCTTCTTCGGTGTGCGCTGGTCTCAGTTCGCGCTTGAGCGCGTTGCGCTCGCGGACGCCGTGCTCGCTGAGTACCTGGAGGTCGATGCCGAGACGCAGCGCTTGCTACGGCTCTACAGCGACGGTGCCGAGGATGACTTGATCGCCGCCGCCGAGCGGTCGCTGGAGGTGCATTTCGACGAGGTCCAGCGCCTGATCGTCGCCGAGGTCGAACTGGTTGGCGAGGAGGAGATCGAGGAGTTGGCCCTGCTGGCCCGCATCCAGCGCGGCTTCAGGGCGCTGCGGGCGCGCTGGGCGGCGATGTCGCCCGAGGAGCGGCTGGCGATCGCGCGGGACGGCGCGGACGAGACCTTCACCGCCTTTACCACGATGCTGGAGGAGGCGCTGGAGGAGGAGCGCGAGGAGGTCGTCGAGACCAAGGAGGAGGTGACGGCGGTGGCGCGGCTGATGCAGGGGGCGACGCTTGGCGCCGGGATCCTGGTCTGCATCTCCGTGATCGGCGGGCTCGTGATCCTCCTCCGCGCGCTAGTCTCGCCGCTGAGCGAGCTGGCCCGCGGCGCCGACCTCGTCTCGCGTGGCGATTTCGACCACCGGATCCCGCTGGCCGGTTCCCAAGATCTCGCGGCCGTGGGGCATGCCTTCAACCGCATGGCCGACGCCATCGCCCAGCGCGAACGCTCGCTGCAGGAGGCGCGGACGGGGCTGGAGGCCGAAGTCGCCAGGCGCACGATCGAGCTGAAGGCGGTGCTGGAGCGGTTGCAGGAGGCCGAGACCAACCGAAAGCGCCTGATGGCCGACGTGTCCCACGAGCTGCGCACGCCGCTGACCATCATCCGCGGCGAGGCGGACATCGCGCTCCGCAGCGGGGTGGAGGGGCCAGCGCGCGAGGCGCTGGAACGCTCGCGCGCCGCCGCCGACCATACCGCGCGCATCGTCGACGACCTGCTCTTCGTCGCGCGCCAAGAGGAGGGCGAGCCCCGTCTCCGCCTCGAGACCGTCGATCTGGGCGCGCTCCTCTCCGAGAGCCTCGTCAACTTCGCCCGGCTCGCTGGCGGCACGGCGCAGGTCGATGCGCACCTCGGTGCCTTTGCCCGGCGTGCTGACGATGGCGATCGCGCCGCCAT
>JBCBPG010000390.1:0-4914 GCA_039820865.1 Pseudomonadota bacterium | reverse complement strand
TGGAGAGTTGTGAAATATTTCATTTGAAAGTCGGTTGTCCAGCGCCAAAATCAGAAGAACCGCAAAAAATAGCCCATCAGCGGCGGGCACATCCGCTTCGAGTGAAGATGTGTGAAGAGCCCTGACTGCACCAACCCCACTGAGTGAGCCGTGAAATCTGTTGGTGCGTCACAGACCTGTTTCCGACCAAGGGAGCGACCGTCATGGAAACAACACAACCCGGCGCGGATCATGCGATGACTACTGGGTCGACGGCGAGCGCCGCCGGGATGCACGGCCCCGCGCACATGCCCTCGATGGCGCTGGTCCCTCTCGATCAGGTCACCCACACGGCCGTGCAGTCGGGCGACTGGTCCGATCCCGCCACCTGGGGCGGCGCGGTGCCGGGCGAGGGGGCAAAGGTTCATGTCCCGGCCGGGCTTCGTGTCACCGTCGACACGACCCTCGCGCCCGAGATCAAGACGCTGCGGGTCGACGGCACACTCGACTTCGCAACAGACCGGACGACGGAGCTGCGCGTCGACACGCTGGTGACCACAACATTGGGCACGCTGGAGATCGGGACCGCCGCAGCGCCCATCGCAGAGGGCGTCACCGCGACCATCGTCTTTGCGGACGACGGTGCCATCGACCAGAACTGGGACCCGACGCTCGTCAGCCGCGGCGCGATCCTGCACGGCACGACGACCATCTACGGGGCGCAGAAAGCCGCGTTCATCACGCTTGAGACCCAGCCGCTGGCGGGCGCGACGGAGATCACGCTCGACGCCCCGCCGAGCGGTTGGCGCGTGGGCGACACGATCGCCATTGCAGGCACCGACCCCAAGGATCCCACCACCGACGAGACGCGGGTCATCACCGAAATCGTGGGCAATACCGTGCGCTTTGCCGTGCCGCTCGAACGCGACCACGTGGCACCCCGGCCCGATCTCGACGTGCACGTCGCCAATCTCACGCGCAACGTCGTCTTCACCTCCGAGAACACCGCCATCGACCATCGCGGCCATGTCATGGTGATGCACACCAACGACGCGGATGTGAACTTCGCGGCCTTCGACGACCTCGGCCGGTCCGACAAGACGGTGCCCTATGACGACTGGGTGCTGCCGGAGCTAAACCCGGTCGAGCCCGAACTTCTCGGCGGCGACAACGTGCGCGGGCGGTACAGCTTCCATGTGCATCGCGGCGGCACGGACAAGGACGACGACCCGGCCAAGGTCAACGGCAGCGTGGTCACCGACGGGCCGGGCTGGGGCTTCGTCAACCACTCCTCCAACGTCGATTTCACCAACAACGTCACCCACAACCTGATCGGCGCCGCCTACTACACCGAGGCCGGCGACGAGATTGGCTCCTTCATCGGCAACCTGGCCATGCGGACGGTGAACCCGACCTTCCCGCTCGAGACCGGCGAGCCGGTGGAGAACTCGATTGCCGACAATGGCATTCCGCAGCGTAGCAGCTTCCTCGGCGAGGAAGGCGTTGGCGCCCCGACCGATCCCGGCGGGCGCGAACTCCGCCAGGACTACGGCTTTCAGGGCGACGGCTTCTGGTTCCATGGGCCCAATGTCCAGGTCGAGAACAACGTCGTCTCGGGCGCCTCGGGCCACGCCTATATCTGGTGGGCCGAGGGGCTGATCGAGCGCTTCCCGGACGGCTCGGTCCGCCAGGCGACCCACGATACGGCGAACGTGCCGGGCGGCGATCTGATCGGACCTGATGGCACGCGTCTGCAGGTCTACGACACGCCCATCGGGTCGTTCGTCGGCAACGAGGGCTACAGCGCGACCGTGGGCCTGCAGTTCTTCTACTTCCAGACCGAAGTGTTCGGCGACGGGGTGAATGTGAACGCCGGCGTTCCCGTCCCACCGGCGGCCTACGACGCGCAGCTGCGCTCCACATTGTCGGATGTGACGATCTGGAACGTCGAGAAGAAGGGTCTCGATGCGCCGTATGTGAACCGCGTGACGCTCGAGAACTCGACCTTTATCGGTGCGGGCGATCCGGCATCGGTGGGGATCGATCTCGACCATCCCCATACAGCACGCGGCTGGGAACTGCGCAACGTGACCGTCGAGGACTTCGGCATCGGCCTGCAGGCCCCCCGCCAGGGCGACTTCCTCCTCGATGGCGGCACCTTCGCCAACCTCACCGATGTCGAGATCAGCGAGGTCCAGCGCGGGGCGCGGGATCTCACCTTCCGCGACCTGACCCTCGCGCCGCTTGCCAACGCGCTCAGCGGTCAGGAAGCAGGCCGAACCAACTACGATCTTGCGTTCAGCAGCAATGTGGACCCCGAGGTCCGCCGGACCGAGTGGGACCCGCTCTGGTTCCTGCAGCCGGACCGCATCGTGGTCGAGACCACCGGCGGCGAGCGCGTTGGCCTTTTCTTCCCCAATCAGAGCGCCGACTACATCCCGGTTCCCGTGGGCGACCCGCTCGCCGCGGCCTTGCCCGCCGAGGTTGTCGGACTGACGAACCAGCAGCTCTGGGATCAGTACGGGCTGTCGTTCGGCGGTGGTATCCTGCCGGACGACGCTGCCCGCGGCACGAGCGGCCCTACCGGCGTCTTCACCGACGGCTTCGTCGGCTCGCCGCTGCCCGCTCCGGTGCTCTACCCGCCCTTTGCCGAGTTCAACCCGGACGATATCAACGCGCCCATAGGCTATGTCGACGAAGGACGGAATTTCGCGGTGGAAACCGGGTTTCAGCCCAGGGCGGCAGCCTCGTCCGACCCCACACCCCCACCGCCATCATCCGGGAGCCCGACGCCGATGCCGCCCGCCCCCATCCCGACGCCCAACCCGAGCAGCCCGGTCGACAGCGGTACGATTGGCTTTGTGGGCGACAGCATTACCGCACGCGCCGCTGACGAGGCGTTCATCACCTACCTCGCCAGCAGCTACAGCGACACGCGCTTCCAGGCCGCAGCGGTCGGCAGTGCGGGCGTCACCAGCCAGGCCGGGAACCGGATCCAGGACAGCCCCGAGTACCAACAGCTCCTGGCCTCCGACGCCTCGCTGGTCTGGCTCATGATCGGCGGCAACGACATCCTCGGCGGTGCCAGCCTCTCCGAGTACCGGGCCGGGCTCGAGGCGGTGATTGCCGAGCTTAAGGCCATGCCCTCGGCACCGCAGATCGTCATAGCGGCACAGCCCCCCTTCTTTGATGCCGAGCCGGAGGCGCATGCGATCTTCCGTGCCGAGTGGATCCCCGCCATGCAGGCGATCGCCGCGGCGCAGGGTGCAGGCTTCGTCGACGTCAACGCCGCGGTCACGGACTATCCCACAAACTACCCCGACGATATCCACCCCAACGCCACCGCCGCCGCCAACCTCGCGACCATCATCGGAGAGGCGCTCGAAGGGCTCGGCGTTCTCGGCGACGGCGCACCGCCGCCGCTTCAGGACCTGCCGCCGCCGCCCGCAGCCGGCGACCCTGACATGCCCGACGAGGACAACGTGCCGGACGACGGGGCGCCAGCCATGCCGATCGACGACGCGACCCTCGCCAAGCTCTACATCGTGTTCTATGGCCGCATGCCCGATACGCCGGGCTTCGACCACTGGAGCGGCGTGGCAGAAGCGCGCCCCGATCTGGGTCTTATGGACTTCGCGAGCTTGTTTGCCACAGCCGCCGAGTTCGACGCGCTCTACGGCAGCCTGAGCGCCGCCGAGATCGTCACCAGCTTCTACCGTCAGGTGCTGGGCCGCGACCCCGAACCCGAAGGGCTCAGCCACTGGACAGGGGTGCTCGAAGATGACCCGGACACCGGCCTCATGGCTCTGGCCCTCGGTTTTGTGAAGGCTGAGGAGACGGATCAGATCCATGGCGCGGCGATCGAGGCCTTCCTCGCGACCCCGACGTCGGAAGCATCCGGCGACGTGTTCACCTTCCCGGTCACTTTCGAGGTCATTGCCGATTTCGATGCTGCGATCGATCGCATCGACATCTCCGGCCGGGGAACTGCGGCTGACGTAGAGGTGCTCGACGAACCGGAGGGCAGCACCCTCCTGCTCGACGGCGGCGATCTCTTCCTTCCCGGCGTCGATGCGGAGGACATCACCACGGACAGCTTCATCTTCTGAAACATCGTGCCCCGATGGACGGCGATAACGAGGTTCCCGTGATCGCCAACGCAGGCCCTAGCGCGCGATGACCATGCTGTGGGCCCCACGCGTTACCGGGACCGTGATCCCGGTCTTCACCAGCTGGACGTTCTCATCGTTCAGCGCGTCTTTCTGGATGCGCCAGAAGTCGATCGAGGAGCCCTCGATGCGGTCATCGAAATGGTCATAGGTGGCGACGGCCAGATAGGTGCCCGAATTGTCGAAAACAGCCGCTTCCGGAAGGATGCCATCGTAGGCAAAGGTGCCGACCAGCGACATCTGCCCGGTCGCCTCGTCGAGACGGGCCAGGGTAATCGAACTCCACCACGTGATGCGCCCGTCCTCGTAGGGCAGGTAGCTGCGCTCGAGGTTGGTGGTGGCGACCCAGCGGCCATCCGGCGAGACCGCCAGCCCTTCCGGCGACACACCGGTCGGGACGCGGTCGACAAAGGCGTGGCGTACGCTCCCGTCCGGGCGGGTCTCGGCGTTCATCCGGATTGTGTTGATGGATCCGACAGGCGCTTCGATCCATCTGCCCGCGATGTCCGGGCCCCAGTAGAGCGCGTTGATCACGACATGTCGTCCGTCCGGCGTGAAGAATATCCGGAACGGCGCCCGCTCGACATCGACGACGTTCCCGAAGGGCTCGATCGCAAGATCATCGGTGACCCGCGCGAAGGTGACCGTCGCTCCGCCCGAGCCATCGAGCAGCGCCAGAGTGTTTTCGGTGGGGTGCCAGGCAACATCGATCAGCCGCTCGCCGGCGGCCCAGCCGTCGATGGTGGCCGCGATGCCTTCGCCGACG
>JBCBPG010000389.1:0-4922 GCA_039820865.1 Pseudomonadota bacterium | reverse complement strand
GGGCGGGCGGGGCGGGCGCCGGTCGCGCGGGCCGGCCGCCAACGGCGGCCGCCCTCGATCACAACCCGGCTGCGGCGACCGGGCACCGGGGCATCGCCGTCCCGCTGCCCTATGTTGCCAACGAGGGCAGCGGCGGGAGACGAGCATGGCGTTCGACCGGCACGAGAACAGCGACACCCCCATCGGCGTCTCCGCCCCCACCGAACCGCTCGGCTTCTGGCAGTCCTATCGCACCGCCCGGCGCAACATCCTCGAACTGATCCCCGAACGGGCCTATCGCGAGCCGATCCTCTCGGGCGGGCGCGGCAAGGGCTGGGTCATGATCCAGGACCCGCCCTGGCTGGAGCACGTCCTCAAGACGCGCGAGCCCGACTACCCGAAATCCGCCGTCACCAAGCGCATTCTACGACCGCGCCGGGGCGAGAACCTGCTGACGATCGAGGGCGCCGAGTGGCGCTGGCAGCACCGCGCCATGACACCGATGTTCGCCCGCCGCGCGATCCTGAACCAGGTCCCCGCCATGGCCGCCGCGGCCGAGAGCGCCGCCGGGCGCCTCCGCGACGCTTCCGCGCCCGGCACGCCCGTCGATGCCTATCCCGCCATGGTCAACGCCACCTGCGACGTGATCTGCGACGTCGCCCTCTCGGGGCGCGAGGCGCTGGACCGACAGGCGATCACCGACGGCATCACCGCCTTCATCCGCCATGTCGCCCGGCTCTCGATCCTCGATCTCATGGGCGCGCCGCGCTGGATCCCGCGGCCAGGCCAGATCCTCAACCGGCGCGGCGCGCGCGTCGACGCCATGATCGACCGCATCATCGCCGCGCGCCGGGCGGCCGGCCCCTCGGACCCGCCCGACCTCCTCGACATGCTGATCGCCGCGCGGGATGACGAGACCGGGCGTTCGATGGACGCGCTCGAACTGCGCAACAATCTCCTCGCCTTCATCGCCGCCGGCCACGAGACCACGGCCCTGGCGCTCACCTGGGCGCTCTACCTGCTCGCCTTCGACGCGGCCCGGGGCGGGCACTGGCAGGCGCGCCTGGCCGAGGAAGCCGCCGCCCTGTCCGGCCGCCCCGCCGAGGCCGGCGACCTTGACGCCCTGCCGCTCGCCCGCCAGGTGCTGAACGAGGCCCTCCGCCTCTACCCGCCCGCGGGCTTCATGACCCGCACGGCACGCCGCGCCGACACGATCGCCGGGCGCCCCGTGGCCGAGGGCGCGACCGCCATCCTCCCGATCTATGCCGTGCACCGTCACCAGGCGCTCTGGGACCACCCGCACGCCTTCGACCCCGACCGCTTCGCACCCGAGGCCGCGGCCGGTCGTCACCGCTACGCCTTCCTCCCCTTCGGCGCCGGCCCCCGCGTCTGCCTCGGCCAGCAGTTCGCGCTGATCGAGGCCACGGTGATCCTGTCGACGCTGATGGCCCGCCTCGAGGTCGCGCTGCCGCCCGGCTTCGTGCCCGAGCCGCGGATGTGGTTCACCCTCCGCCCTGCGACCGGCATGCCCCTTCTCGTCACGCCGCGCTGAGCCCGTCCCCCGCCCGGCCCTGTCGACGGAAGGGCGCGCGCGTCGCCCTCCCGAGCCAACCGCCCCGTGCATACCCGCCCTGAGAACGGGTCGCCGATCGATATATGACGTTTACGTCAACCTGCTGGTTGCCTATCTCCGCGTCTCCCGGCGGCGCGCGGCGCCAGGTCGGGACCACACAGACCCGAACCCGTCCTTCTTGAGCAATGGGATGACGCCATGTCCCGTAAGCCTGCCGTGATTCTCGTTGTCGACGACAGCCCGGTCTACCGCGTCCTCCTCCAGGCGCTGGTCGAACGTCTGGGCTTTCCCGCCATCGGCGCAGGCGACGGGCGCGAGGCGCTCGAGATCGTCGAGCGCCACCGTCCGGTGCTGGTCCTGATGGATGTCTGCATGCCGGTGATGGACGGTGTCGAGGCAGCGCGCCGCATCCGCGCGCGCCTCCACTGCACGCCACCGCCCATCGTCGCCATCACCTCGCTCGACGCAGCGGATGTCGACCGCCTCGGCGGGCACGGGATGTTCGAGGCCGTGCTGCCCAAGATCCGCGATCTCGACACCGCCCGCGCCATCATCCACGACCACGCCCGCTACCGCGATACCGGCTGACACGCGGGACCCGGCCGGACAGCTCGACCACGCGCCACGACCCGGGTGTCAATGACGCGCCTGCCGCCACCCGGCCCCCATCGAGGCGGATCGACGCGCGATGGCGCCTCCTCACGGGCGACGGGCATCCGCCCCCTGATCCCTGCGCTCTGCCCCCTTCTCCCTGCGCCAACAGTCGCAATCCGCCTCCGTTGCCGATCCGGGCTCCCCGCAGCCATGCCCCCCGGTCCACGATGGGCGATCGACCGGCAGCCCGTGCGCACACGCGCGGCAGGCCCGGGACCGTCCCACCGCGCCCAGGGCTCCGCCCGCCCGGGGCCGAGACCCGCAGGAGACCGCCCATGCCTCGCGTCCTCATCCCCTCGACCGCTGCGATCGCCCTCCTCGCCGCCCTTCCCGCCCTCGCCGACACGACCGAGGTGCGCTGGCGCGACACCGTCACCGTCGAGAAGCAGGGCGCGCACTGCACCGACGATCCGAACTGCTTCAACCGCTTTCACCCCGCGATCCCGATGGTCGCGACCGCCAAGCCCGGCGACGAGATCGTGCTGCACACCCGCGACGCGCTCGACAGCGACCTCACGCTCGACAGCGTGGCCGACGATCTCGCCGCGGTGGACCTCAACTACGTCCACCCCATGACCGGACCGGTGATGATCGAGGGCGCCGAGGCCGGCGACGTGATCGCCATCACGCTCGAGGACATCCTGCCCGACCAGTACGGCTACACCGTCATCGTCCCGGGCTTCGGCTTCCTGCGCGACCTCTTCACCGAGCCGCATCTGGTGAACTGGCGCCTCAGCCGCACCCATGCCCGCTCGGACCAGATGCCGGGCGTCGCGGTGCCTTACGAGGCCTTCCTCGGCTCGGTCGGCGTCATGCCGGGCGAGGGCGAGGTCGCCACCTGGAAGGCCCGCGAGGCGGCGCTGGCCGCGGCTGGCGGCGTCGCGCTGCCGCCCGAGCCGACCGGCGGCCTGCCCGCCGCCATCTGCGGCCCCGAGGGCAGCCACGCGGCCGACTGCCTGCGCACCATCCCGCCGCGCGAGAACGGCGGCAACATGGACGTCCAGCAGATGCAGATCGGCACCACGCTGCTGCTGCCCTGCTTCGTCGATGGCTGCGGCCTCTTCGTCGGCGACGTCCACTACGCCCAGGGCGATGGCGAGGTCTCGGGCACCGCGATCGAGATGGGCGCCGTCGTCCGCCTCTCGGTCGAGATCCGCAAGGGCGAGGGCGCGTTCATCACCGGGCCCGAGGTCGAGGGCGGCGCACAGATCAAGGCGATCGAGCCCTCCAGCTTCCACCAGACCGTGGGCCTGCCGCTCAAGGCCGCGGGCGAGGTGCCCCCGCCCCACACCTATCTCGACAGCGCCAAGATCGCCGACCTCACCAACCTCTCCGAGGACCTGATGGTCGCCGCCCGCGACGCGCTCATCAAGATGATCGCCCATATCGAGCGGACCTACGGCCTCTCGCGCGAGCAGGCCTACATCCTCGCCTCGGTCGCGGTGGACCTGCGCGTGGGCCAGGTGGTCGACGTGCCGAACTACGTGGTCACCGCCGTCCTCAACAAGGACGTCTTCGAATGAGGCGCCGCGCCCTCCTCGCCGGTCTCGCCGCGACGCTCGCGGCGGGGCCGGCCGGACCCGCGGCCGCCCATACCCTGGTCCGCCAGTGGGAGGTCTACCGCGCCAAGCACCTCGTCATCGGCTGCGACCGGGGCGACCCGCTGGCCTACCGCACGGCCAAGGCGGTCGAGCGCGCGCTGGCCGAGGACCTGCCCGCGGCCTCGGCCCGCGTCGCCCGCGCGCCCCATCCCGAACGGCTGGCAAGCCTAATGGCCACCGCCCAGCTCGACCTCGCCCTGCTCGCGCCCGCGACAGCGCAGGCTATGGCGGCGGGCAGCGGCGTCTTCGCCCCCTATGGCCCCCAGGCGCTCTCGACACTGTTCCTGATGCCGACGGGCCATGCGCTCCTCGCCCATCCGCGCTTCCCGGATCGCCACGCCACCGTCGTCGCGCGGGCACTCGGCACGGGGCCGCTGGCAGACCCCGCCAGCCTCGCCACCGCGCCCCCCTGCCCCTGGCGGCCGGAGGCGCTGGCGGCCCTTCGCTAGCCCCGGGCGCTAGCCCCGGGTCCGCCCGACCGGCGCGACGCGGGCGGGCGGGTGGGGCGAGCGCCGGTCGGGCGGGCCGTCGCCCCCGGGCGAAGCGCACGAGAAAAAGGGGGCGACATCGCAGATGCCGCCCCAGGTCGACAGGGAGAGTGCGCCCGCGGCCGGGAGGAGAAGCCGCGGACGCTGTCGTCGGCCAGGGTCGGTGGTCTGCGGGCTCTGTGGAGGAGTGCGGACCGGCTGGAACGAACAAACGCAACTCGCCGTTGAGCGGGTCGATACCGGTCCTGTACGCAACGCTACCCGTTTCCCTTCCGTCCTCCGCTGGCATCAGCGCTCCCCAAGCGCCGCGGCGACGCCGTTATAAGGCCACGCCACGCCCGACCCCGCTGTGCCGCACGTCACACCCGCTTACACTTCCTTAACCTTTCCCCAACCCACTGTTTTACATATATTTTTCTCGTTTCTCCCATTGCGTCACCCGGACTGGCGACACGGTGCCCAACCAACCGGAAGGGAATCTCGTCACCACGCCCGCCACGCCTCGATCTCGTCGCCGAGGTCAGCGGCCGCACAACGCCGAGCACCTCGAAGACCGGTCCATCTCCCTCAATGGGCTCGGTCGCCAGGCCACCATGGGCTCGGGACCGCCGAACATCGGCGCCATGG
>JBCBPG010000388.1:0-4932 GCA_039820865.1 Pseudomonadota bacterium | reverse complement strand
GGCGTTCACGGCATGGTCGATCTTGGGCAGGCCCTCGACCGCCTCGCGCATGAGGTAGCCGTTGTCGAGCGCGACGATGACGTGGTGGTTGCGCTCGGCCCGCATCTCCTTGGCGACGAGCGACCGGTGGCGGGCGGAGCGCTTCCAGTCGATCGCGCGGGTGTCCATGCCCTGCACCCAGTCGCGGAGCTGGTGGAACTCCGAGCCCTCGCCGCGCGCGAAGTTCTCCTTCACGCCGAAGAGGGTGGAGCGGACCCTGGCATCGATGGCGCCGGAGCGGACGGCGCGGATGTTGGGCACGGCCGCGACCGAGAGGTCGAGGGCGAGGCGGGGCGTGAACTCGACGAGGCCGAGGCGCGAGGGCCAGGCGAGCCAGAGCCGCTCGATGGCCCAGGTGCCGCGGCGAAGTGCGCGCACGGCGATCTCGGCGCGGCCCCGGCCGGGGGCGGCGGGGTCGGGCGCGATGGCGACGTCGCCCGGACCGCCGAGCCCCGGGGGCCAGTCGAGGCGGGCGCCGAGCGCGGTGGGCGCGCGGCTGGTCCGCAGCGTCAGGGTGCCGGTCTCGCCCGTGAAGATCTCGGCGGGGGCCTCGGCCTCGACGGTGAGCGCGCCGCGCATCGACAGGGCGAGGTCGGCGGCGAGGAGGGCGGCGAGGGCGACCCAGACGGCGGCGGCGACCTCGCGCGCGGTGCCGCCGGCGGCGACCGCGACGGCGGCCAGCACGAAGGCGCCGAGCGCCAGCGCCAGGAGCCGCCGGGTCGGGCGCATCAGCGCGGCGCCTCGACCTGGTCGAGGATGTTGGCCAGCACGTCGTCGGGCCGGCGCCCCTCGATCTCGGCGGTGGGGCCGAGGACGATGCGGTGGCGCATGGTGGGCAGGAACAGCCGCTTGACGTCGTCGGGGATCGCGTAGTCGCGCCCGTCGAGCGCGGCCGCCGCCCGGGTGGCGCCGGCCAGCGCATCGGCCGCGCGGGTCGAGGCGCCATAGGCGAGGTCCGGATCGGCGCGCGTCGCCCGCGTCAGCGCCAGGACATAGCGCAGGATGTCGTCGTCGAGGCGGATGGTGTCGATCAGCGCGCGCGCGGCGTCGAGCGTCGCGCGGTCGAGCGCCTCGGTCAGCGTCGTCAGCCGCCCGGAGGTGTCGAGCGGCTGGTCGGCATGGGCGCGCAGGATCGCAAGCTCGACGGCCTCGGCCGGGAAGTCGATGTCCAGCTTGAAGAGGAAGCGGTCGAGCTGCGCCTCGGGCAGCGGATAGGTGCCCTGCTGCTCGATCGGGTTCTGGGTGGCGACGACGAAGAAATGGGGGCCGAGCGCATGGTCGGTGCCGTCGATGGTGGCGATGCGCTCGCTCATCACCTGGAGGAGCGCGGCCTGGGTCTTGGGCGGCGCGCGGTTGATCTCGTCGGCCAGCAGCAGGTCGGTGAAGGTGGGCCCCCTGACCAGCCGGAACTCGGAGGTGCGGAAGTCGAAGACGTTCGCGCCCAGCACGTCGCCCGGCATCAGGTCCGGCGTGAACTGGATGCGCCCGTAGTCGAGCGCGAGCGCGGCGGCCAGGCTGCGGGCGAGCAGCGTCTTGGCGGTGCCGGGCGGGCCCTCGATCAGCACGTGGCCGCGGGCCATCAGGGCGATCAGCAGGAGCGCGACGGCGTCCTCCTGGCCCTTGACGGTCTTTGCGATTTCGGCGCGGACGGCGTCAGCCGTGGCGCGCAGGTCGTCCAAGGTCATCGAGTACCCCTTCGAGCGCGATCTCGAAATCGTCGAGCCGGCGCGCCACCGTGGCGGGCGGCGTGTCGGCGGGCAAGGCGCGTGCGGCATCGGCCGCGGCGGCGAGGGCGGGGGCGCCCGGCACCCGGCGGCGTTCGAGCCAGTCGCTGAGCGGCTGGAGCGGATCGCCGCCCGGGCGGCGATGGCCGAGCAGCTGGTCGGCGAGCGTGGCGAGGCGCTGGGTGACATAGGCGTCGAGCAGTCGCCCGTCCTCGCCCGCGAGCCGCATCAGCCGCGCCTTGGCCGCGATCGAGACCGTCCGGGCCGCGCCGGGGGCGGTGTCGGCGCCCGGCAGGGGGGCGCCGTAGCGGACGGCCCCGCGCCAGACCGCCAGCGCCAGCACGGCGCCGAGGCCCAGCCACAGGACGGTGAAGGGCCAGGCGAAGAAGCGGGCGAGATCGCGCCACTCCCGCTCGCGGCGCGTCCGCTCGATCACCCAGATGCGGGTCGTGTAGTCGATGACGGCAAGGCCGCCATCGGCGAAGTCGGGCAGGAGCGCCGCCGCGAGCGCCGCGTTGTCGCCGAGGCGCAGGCCGTGGTTGTTGAGGAGATCGGGATCGGTCAGCAGCCAGAACCGCCCGGGCGGCTCGCCGTCCTCGGTCGGGGCGAGCGTGCAGCGGCCGAGGACCATGGCGCGGCGGGTGCCGATCAGCGGCGCGCAGTCGGCGCCCTCGGCCAGGTCGAGGACCTGGGGCAGGTAGAGCAGCGCCTCGCCCAGGTCGTCGCGCCCGGTGACGGGGATCCGGGCCATCGCCTCGGGCAGGATGCGGACGCGGCCGAGGGCGGTGTCGCCGATGCGTTCGACCAGGCGGGTCTGGCGCCGGGCGCTGCCGACGAGGAGGGGATGGGCGATGCCGGTCAGCGCCGTGCCGGTGCGCCACTTGTGCAGCACGAGCAGCGTCGGCAGGCGCGTGAGCTTGCTGCGCAGGATGCGCGCGCGCATGTCGACCTCGCTGTCGCGCAGGATCAGTTCCTCCTCGGTGGTGGCGCGGGGGCGGTCGACGTCGAGCTCGGCATCGAAGAGGGGGAGGATGCGCAGCCCGACCTCGGCCGGGTCGATGCGGCCCCAGCCCTGGTAGGTGCGCGCCGGCTGGTCGACCGTGCGGAGCCAGGCGGCCAGGCCGTCGAAGCCGATGGGCGTGCGGGGCAGCACCCGCTCGGCCCCG
The DNA here is from genome assembly GCA_039820865.1 of Pseudomonadota bacterium. Taxonomy (GTDB): domain Bacteria; phylum Pseudomonadota; class Alphaproteobacteria; order Rhodobacterales; family Rhodobacteraceae; genus Thermohalobaculum. The sequence continues at coordinate 2,003 of JBCBPG010000388.1, read as the reverse complement.
CCGCGCAGGAGGAGCGCGAGCAGGAGCAGCGCGACCACCAGGGCGCCGGCGATGAGCCAGGTATCCGTGCCGCCTCCCGAGCCCCCTCCCGAGCCCGTCACCTTGCGGGTGCCGTTGCCGGGGCCGTTGCCGGGGCCGTTGCCGGGGCTGTTACCGGGGTTGGGGCTGCTGGCGCGGGGGCTCATGCGCGTCCGGCCCGCGTGGCGGCGGGGCCGGCGGCGAAGAGGGCGCGGGCGCTGGCCAGATGGTGCTGGAAGGTCGCCTCGTCGACCGCGCGGCCGCCGAAATGGGCCAGCTCGGCGCCGCGGGCGAGGTCGGCGAGGGCGGCGCGGCCGGGCCAGCCGGCGGGGATGCGGGCCAGCGCGTCGCGGGCGGTCCAGCTGCGGGCGAGGCGCAGGCCGTTGCGGGTGGCGGCCTCGGCCAGCGCGGCCTCGGCCAGCGCGACGAGCGCGGCGCGGCGGTCGGCGATGTCGGGGATGCGCTCGAGCGCCGGCGGGCCGTGGAAGGCGGGCGAGGGCGCGGTGGCCGCGCGGGGCCCGCGGGCGCCGCGGCTGGCGGCGGCGCCATGGCCGAGCCGCGCGCCGCCGCCCAGGCGCCAGGCGACGATGAGGAGCGCGGCGAGGATGCCGGCGGCGACGAGGCCGACCGCGAGGCCGCCGCTCGATGGCTCGTCCGCCTCGGGCTCGTCGAGATCGGCATCGGTCGAGATGGCGGGCGCGCGCGCGGCGGGGTCCCAGTAGACCGCCTCGGTATCGATGCCGCGCCCGGCGACCGCCTCGAGATAGGCGCGCCCGCCCGGCCCGACGAGGGCGCGGTCGGCGTCGAGCCGCCGTGCGGCCGGCCCCTCGTCCCCGGTCGCGGGCTGGACCGCATCGGGCTGGGCAGGGGCGGGCTGGGCAGGGGCGGTCTGGGCAGGGGCGGGCTGGGCCGCGTCTGGCTGGGCGGGGGCAGGCTGGGCGAGGGCGGCGAGGGCGAGGGCGGCGAGGGGCGCCGCGAGACGCGGCGTGCGGTGCCGATGCGCCATGGCGGTGCCTGGGGTGACGCGGGGTGTGGCGCCGGGGGTGATGGATGTGCCGGCGCAGGGGATGGCGCAGTCGACGGCGCGGTCGAAGGCGCGGTCGACGGTGCTGGGGGTGCCACGGCGGATGGCGCTGGGGGTGGTGCGGTCGACGGTGCCGGGCTTGGTGCGGTCGACGGTGCCGGGGGTGGCTGGGCGAGGCGACAGGCAGGGACGCGGTGCGCCCGGCACCTGTCGGTGCCCGGCGGTTCCCTCGCTCTCCGGGCGGTCCCGCGCCGGCATCGCCTTCCCCCGTCTCCCCTGGCAGGACATGCGCGGCCATGGCGGGTGCGTCAACACGCTCTGCGGTCGCGTCGGCGGATCCGGCGCTCGCCTGCGCCGGCGGAACCCGTCGGCCAGGCACCGGGCGGGCACCGGGCGCCCCCGCCTGGTCCGCGCCAGGGCGCGGCCCAGTCTCGCCCGCCCGGTGCCCGCCCGGTGCCTGGCTGGCGGTGCGGGCGGCGGGTCAGCGTGGGTGGGCGGCGTGCCAGGCCCCGGCGACGGCGCCGGCGGTGGTGATCCAGACGCGCTCGCCCCCCGTCGTGCGGATATGGGAGAGGGCGCGGGCGAGTGGTTTCAGGCGATGCGGCTGGCCCATGATGTAGGCGTGCAGCGCGATCCCCATGACGAGGGGGCGGCGCGCGCTTTCGGCCAGCATCACGTCGAAGGCGTCGGTGATCATGTCGGCGAAGGTGCCCGCCTCCTGGCGGCGGGCGACGATGGCGGGGATGTCGTTGAGCTCCTGCGGATAGGGCATGGCGAGGATGCCGCGCCCGTCGCGGGTGGCCATCGGCACCGGCTGGTCGTCGTGGCACCAGTCTAGGAGGTAGGTGTAGCCGGCCTCGGCCAGCAGGTCGGGGGTGAGGCGGCTCTGGCTGATCCAGGGGCCGAGCCAGCCCCGCGGGGCGTGGCCTTCCTGCGCCGTGATCGCGGCCGTGGTCTCGGC
>JBCBPG010000387.1:0-4950 GCA_039820865.1 Pseudomonadota bacterium | reverse complement strand
GCGTGCGCTCGATGCGGAGCAGCGTCTGCACCTCGTCCGTCTCGCCCACCGGAAGCACCAGTATGCCACCCGGGCGCAGCTGTTCCAACAGGAGCGCCGGCACGTCGTCGGCCGCCGCCGCTACCAGGATGCGGTCGAAGGGCGCCTGTTCCGGCCAGCCGCGCGTCCCGTCGCCCGCGCGCAGCGCCACGTTGGTGATGTTGAGCCCCGCCAGGCGCTCGCGCGCGGTCAGGACCAGCGGGCGGTGACGCTCGATCGCGTAGACCCGGCGGGCGAGGCGGGCGAGGATCGCGGTCTGGTAGCCCGAGCCCGCGCCGACCTCGAGCACCTTGCAGCGGTCGGTCACCGCCAGCGCCTCGGTCATGCGCGCGACGACCGAGGGCTGCGAGATCGTCTGGCCGCAGTCGATCGGCAGCGCCGTGTCGTCATAGGCGCGGTCGAGGAAGGCGTGATTGACGAAGCGCTCGCGCGGGACGCTCTCGATCGCGTGCAGGACGCGGGTGTCGCGCACGCCGCTGCCGCGCAGCGCCAGCATGAGGCGCATGACGTCTTCGGGGGGCGCGCTGGGCACGGCGCTCGGCGTCATCGGGGCTCCGTCACGGGCGGGCGCGGGCGGCCTGCCGGGCTGTGGTGGTTGGGGTCGCGGGGCGTCCCGGGGCACCGCGATGTTCCCGGTTTAGCCTGCCCGAGCCCGGCTGTCATCGCTCTCGGTTCGTGGCGGGGGCGGGTCACGCGCCCTTCAGCGCCGCCGCCGCGCCGGCCAGCAGGTGGGTGGCGGTGAGGCGGGCGTGGAGCGGCGTGATGGTGATCCAGCCCTCGGCCGCGAGCACGGCGTCCGAGCCCGCCTCGGCGCTGCGGTTGGCGGTGGAGTGGCGCAGGAAGTGGTACTGCCGGCCGTTGGCGGCCTCGTAGGGATCGAGCTCGAAGGTCGCCTCGCTGCGCAGGCCCTGCGGGCAGATGGTGGTCCCTGCGATGGCCTCGGGCTCGCGCGCGGGGAAGTTGACGTTGTAGAAGACGCCGGGCTCGCGCGGCAGGGCGAGCACGCGGCGGAGCGTCTCGGCCCCCAGATGCCGTGCGGTGCCCCAGAGATCGGCGGGCGCGCCCTCGCCGCGGCTGTAGACCTGGCTCATCGAGACCGCGCGGGCGCCGCCGAGGGCTGCGTCCATGGCCGCGCCGACGGTGCCGGAATAGACGACGTCCTCGGCCAGGTTGTGGCCGCGGTTGACGCCGGAGAGGACGAGGTCCGGAGGCGTGTCGCGGAGCAGCCAGCGCATGCCCACCAGCGCGCAGTCGGCCGGGTAGCCGTCGACCGACCAGCGCCGCGGGCCGACCTCGGTGACGCGCAGCGGCGTGGTGTAGGAGACGGCGTGGCTGGTGCCGGAGCGCTCGAGCTCGGGCGCGATGACCCAGATCTCGCCCTCGGGCCCGGCGACGTCGGCGGCGATCGCCTCGGCCACGGCGAGGCCCGGCGCGTTGATGCCGTCGTCGTTCACGATGAGAATGCGCATGGGGTCCCTCCGGCTGGCTTGGCCCTGTTAGGGCGGGTGCGCCCGGGGGTCCAGCGCGCTCACGGGGCGGGCGGCGTTTTGCGCCGGGTGTGGAGCGACCACAGCGTCAGCGCGGTGGCGGCGGGCAGGACGAGCACGGTCTCGAAGGGGAGCGCGGCCGTCTGCAGCGTGACCATGAGCGGCGGTCCGCCGGCCAGGGTGATCGCCGTGGCGGTCCAGCGGCTTGCGGCAAGCGCGATGGCGGCGGTCAGCGCGAGGCGCCGGGCGGTGGGGGCGAGGACCGGCCAGGCGGCGAGCAGGACGGCGATCTCGAGGAAGGGCAGGGTCCATGTCGTCGGCCGCGCGACGAGCGACACCAGGTAGGCGGCGGCCAGGAGGGGCACGAAGCCCGGCGCGCCGCGCCCACGCCGCCGGAGCGCCACGATCGCCAGGGCGAGCACGAGCAGCGCGAGGGCGAGCGCCGCCGCCTGTGCCGTCGCGGGGTCGGCGCCGAGCGTCACCAGCACCTGCATCGGCGCGCGGTTCCAGCCGTCGAAGGGCGCCGGGTCGGCCAGCGCATAGGGGGTGAAGGCGATGGCGTTGGCGAGCCAGTCGGCCATGTCCGCGCGCACCGCCGCCGGCCAGCGCAGCACTTCGAGCGCGACCAGCGCCAGCGCGAGGGCGGCGGCGAGGGCGATCCTGCGTGCCTCGCCACCCCGGTCGGGCGCGGTGGCGAGGCGCATCAGCGCGAAGGCGCCGATCAGCGGGCCGAAGAGCGGCTTGATCAGGACCGCGAGCGCGAGGAGGGGGGCGGCGGCCAGCGGGCGGCGGTGGTGGAGCAGCCAGCAGCCGGCGATGGCGAGCGCGAGGCCCGGCAGTTCCGCATTGCCGTGGGTGAGCTGCCAGGCGACGTCGACCGAGAGTACGGCCAGCAGCACCCACCACGCCGATGCGCCCGCCGCGCCCACCATCAGCGCCGCGATCACCGCCACGCCCGCGACCGAGGCCGCGACGAGCGCGACCTGCGGCCAGGGCGTGTCGGCGAGGCCGCTCCCGCCCAGCACCAGCGCGAGCGTGGGGGGATAGAGATAGGCGGGCTGGGGCGGCGGGCCGTCGGGCGGGGCCCCGGCGCCCGTGAGGCGGGCCTGCTCGTGGCGGAGGCCCGCCTGCGCGGCCTCGGCCGAGCCGTAGAGGGGCGCGCCCTCGGCCACCCGCGCGGCGGCGTCGCGATAGGCGGGGTAGTGGGGCAGCGTGGCGCCGCCCATGACCTCGACGATCAGCCAGCCGGACAGCAGCAGGAGCCAGCCGGCCGCCAGCGCCCAGGGCAGCGCGGGCGGGGCGCCGCGGGCGGTCGCACCGTTCCGCCCGTGGCGGTCAGGCAACGTCGGCGGCGGTGTCGTCCCGGCCGAGCGTGCCGTCTTGCGCGATCCGCGTGGCGCCGCCGAGATAAGGCGCCAGCGCCGACGGCAGGGCGACCGAGCCGTCCGGCTGCTGGCCGTTCTCGATCACCGCGATCAGGCAGCGTCCGACCGCGAGGCCCGAGCCGTTGAGGGTGGCGACGAACTCGGGCTTCTTCTCGCCCTCGCGCCGGAAGCGGGCGCTCATCCGCCGCGCCTGGAACTGGTCGCAGAGCGAGCAGGACGAGATCTCGCGATAGGTCCCCTGGCCGGGCAGCCAGACCTCGATGTCATGGGTACGCACCGCGCCGAAGCCCATGTCGCCGGTGCAGAGCACGATGGTCCGGTAGGCGAGGCCGAGGCGCTCGAGCACGGTCTCGGCGCAGCGGGTCATGCGCTCGAGCTCGGCGCGCCCGTCCTCGGGCCGCGTGATCGAGACCATCTCGACCTTTTCGAACTGGTGCTGGCGGAGCATGCCGCGGGTGTCCTTGCCGGCGCTGCCGGCCTCGGAGCGGAAGCAGGGCGTGTGGGCGGTAAAGCGCATCGGCAGCGCCGCCTCGTCCAGGATCTGGCCCGCGACGAGATTGGTCAGCGTCACCTCGGCGGTCGGGATCAGCCACCAGCCGTTCTCGGTGCGATAGAGGTCCTCGGCGAACTTCGGCAGCTGCCCGGTGCCGATGAGCGCCTCGTCGCGGACGAGCGCGGGGGTCCAGACCTCGGTCAGGCCGTGCTCGGTGACATGCAGGTCGATCATGAACTGGGCGAGGGCGCGGTGCAGGCGCGCGACGGCGCCGGTCATGACGACGAAGCGGCTGCCGGAGAGGCGGGCGGCGGTCTCGAAATCCATGCCGCCCCAGGCGTCGGCGATGTCGAAGTGTTCGCGCGCGCCCTCGATGGCGGGCGGGGTGCCCACGCGGCGGAGTTCGACGTTGTCGGCCTCGTCGGCGCCGTCGGGGATGTCGTCGGCGGGCAGGTTGGGCAGGCCCATGAGCTCGGCGTCGAGCGCGGCCTCGGCCTCGCGCGCCTCCTCCTCCAGCCGGGCGATCAGGTCCTTCTTCTCGGCGACGAGGGCGCGGAGGCGGTCGAATTCGGCCTCGTTGCCCTGGGCCTTGGCGCGGCCGACCTCCTTGGAGGCGGCGTTGCGCTCGGCCAGCGCCGTCTCGGCCGCGGTGATCGCCTCGCGGCGGCGGCGGTCGATGTCGAGGAGCCGCGCCGACACCCCCTCGAGCCCCCGCCGCCCGAGCGCGGCATCGAAGCCCCCGGGGTTCTCGCGGATGTATCGGATGTCGTGCATGGCAGCCTCCGGCGTGAGTGCCCGCGGCTTATGCCGGATCACCGGGTGCGGGGGAAGCGGGCGGGAGGGTGCGGAGCCAGGCGCGGTAGGCGTTGTAGTAGGCGATGCGCGCCTCGCGGCTGTCCTCCTCGGCGTCTTCCGCGACGTGCCAGTGGTCGGGATAGGCCATGCCGTCGGGCAGGGAGGTGAGGCCGATGCCCGCCCGCACACCGAAAGCTGAGTTGACACTGTCGGCATCGAGGTTCTTCGCACCCTTCAACTCGACGGATCTGAGGGACGTGCGCGCACATATCCAGTCCCTGAGATTCGCCGAGTCGAGTCTCGCTCCCACGAGCCTCGCCCCCTGCAGGTTCGAGCCCCAGAGCCTCGCCCCCTGCAAGTTCGCTCCCACGAGCCGCGCCCCCTGCAGCTTCGTGTGTCCGAGCCTCGCCCCCTGCAGGTTCGCGCGCCCGAGCCTCGCCCCCCGCAGGTTCGCGCGCTCGAGCCTCGCCCCTTGCAGGTTCGCGCGCCAGAGCCCCGCCCTCCGCAGGTTCGCATCCCGGAGCCTCGCCCCCTGCAGGTTCGCGTTGGTCAGGAGGGCGGGGCCGAGGCGGGCGGCGGTCAGGTCTGCGTGGGGCAACTCCGTGTCGCGGAGGTCGAGGCGGAACTTCTCGCGCTTTTCGAAGGCGAGGCGTGCTTCGGTCCGGCGGCCGAGGACGGTGAGGGCGGTCTGGATGTCGGCGCGGGGCGGGGGAAACACCTGCAGTGCGTCGGGGACGTACTCGCGGGCCCT
>JBCBPG010000386.1:0-4951 GCA_039820865.1 Pseudomonadota bacterium | reverse complement strand
GCGGCCTGCGCCGTCGTGCCGGCGGCGATGCCCGCCTTCGTCTCCACCTCGCTCTACGCGCTGGAAAAGGCGGTGCGGTCGTCGACGATCCTGGGCCTCGTGGGCGCGGGCGGCATCGGGATCGAGCTCAAGGTCGGCTTCGATCTCTTCGACTATCCGACGGCGATGACGGTGATCCTGATGATCGCCGTCGTGGTCATCCTCATCGAACAGGTCAGCGGCTGGGCCCGCAGCCAGATCATCGGAGAGCAGCGGTGAGAACCGATACGGCCGACCAGCACTGGAACGCCCAATGGGCGGGCGATGTGGACGCGAAATGGCTGACGCCCGAGGCGGACGTCCACCGCTGGGCGGAGACGCTGGCGCCGGGCGCGGCGGTCCTGGACCTCGGCGCGGGCGTCGGGCGCCATGCGCTGGCGCTGGCGCGGGCAGGCTTTGCAGTGACGGCCTATGACGCGGCGCCCGAGGGGGTCGCGGCGATCGAGGCCGCCGGCGCAGGCGTAACCACGGTTGTCGGGCGGATGGACGCCCTGCCCTTCGAGGCCGGCGCCTTCGACCATGTGCTGAGCTGGAACGTCATCTATCACGGCGACGAGACGGTGCTGCTCGACACCATCCACGAGGTGCGCCGGGTGCTGAAGCCGGGGGGCACGTTCCTGCTGACCATGCTTTCCAGGCGCCGCCTCATCCTCGACCGCCAGCGGCTGCCCGGCGCGCGCGAGATCAGCCGCAACACCTGGGTCTTCGACACGCCCAACAGCGACAAGCGCCACCCGCACTACTATTGCGGCGCGGTCGAGATGCTGGCGCTGTTCCAGGGCTTCGAGGTGATGTGGCTGGAGGATCGTGAGCACGAGAACCCGGGCACCTGGCACTGGCACCTGATCCTCGAGAAGCAGGCGTGATCACCTTCACCGGCGCCTCGGTCTACCTGCCGGGCGAGATCGTCGAGACCACGGTGACGGTCGAGGACGGGGTGATCGCCGCGATCGGCGGGCCCGTGCGCGGCGACGAGATCGACGCCCGGGGCCGGATCGTCGCGCCCGCGCTGGTCGACGTGCACGGCGATGCCTTCGAGCGGCAGATGATGCCGCGTCCCGGCGTGTTCTTTCCGATGGAGACCGCCGTGCTGGAGACCGACCGCCAGCTGGCCGCCAACGGGATCGCCACGACCTACCACTCGCTGACGCTGAGCTACGAGCCGGGCCTGCGCAGCGTCGAGACCGCGCGGGCGATGATGCAGGCGATCCGCGACCTCGCCCCCCGGCTGGCCGTCGAGAACCGCATCCAGCTCCGCTGGGAGACCTTTGCGTTCGAGGCGCTGGAGACGCTGGACTGGGCCTTCGAGGCACCGCTGAAGCCCTCGCTCGCCTTCAACGACCACCTGTCGATGGCGATGCGCAGCTTCGACACGCCGATCCAGGAGCGGCTCTGGGAGCACAATTCGGACTTCGCCGTCGTCGATCCCGACGATCCCGCCCTGCCCGAGCGGCGCTGGGCCAAGACCGCCGCGCGCACGGGGTTGTCGCTTGACGACTTCATGGCCCTGATCCGCCGCGTCTGGGCGCGCCGGCCGGAGGTCGTGGCGATGATCGAACAGGTCGCCGCCCGCGCCCGCGCGCACGCCATCCCGATGCTGAGCCATGACGACACCCAGGCCGAGACCCGCGCCTTCTATCGCGGCATCGGCGCGACGGTGACCGAGTTCCCGATGACCATGGGCCCCACCAGCGACGCGCGCGCGCATGGCGACGCGATCATCTTCGGCTCGCCCAATGCCGTGCGCGGGGGCAGCCATATCGGCTCGCTCGGCGCGGCCGACATGGTCGAGGCCGGGCTCTGCGACATGCTGGCCTCGGACTACTACTACCCCGCGATGCTGGCGGCCGTGGCGCGGCTCGACCGCGAGGGGCGGGCCGACCGGTCGCGGCTCTGGTCGCTGGTCTCGACCGGCCCCGCGCGCGCCATGGGGCTGGACGACCGCGGCACGATCGAGCCCGGCAAACGCGCCGACCTGGTCATGGTCGACTGGCCCGAGGGCGCCACGCCGGCCGTGCTGGGCACCTGGGTCGCGGGCCGGGCGGCCTATCGCGCCGAACCGCGGGGATGACACCGCCGCTCCGTGCCCATGCCCCGGCCGCGATGCTGGGTGTGACGCAGATCCTCGCCTACGGCACGCTGATGTATGCCTATGCGATCCTGCTGCCGCGCATGGCCGAGGACCTGGGCCTGACGCTGTCGACGGTCTTCGGCATCCTGTCGCTCGGCCTCTTCTTCGGCGGCCTGATCTCGCCCGTGGCGGGCATGCTGGTGGACCGCCATGGCGGGCGCTGGGTGATGGCGCTGGGCTCGGTCGTGGCGGCGGGCGCGCTGATGGGCCTCTCGCAGGTCGAGGGGCGCGGCGCGCTCTTCGCGCTGATCCTGCTGGCCGAGGCGGCGGGCATGTTCACGCTCTACACGGTCGCCTTCGCCTCGATCGCGCGGCTGGACAGCCCCGTCCGCCCGGCCCGCGCGATCTCGATCATCACGCTCTTCGGCGGTGTCGCCTCGACGATCTTCTGGCCGCTGACCCTGTTCCTCGAGACGCGGCTCGGCTGGGAGACGACCTGGATCGTGCTCGGCCTGATCATGCTGCTGGTCGCGGCCCCACTCAACTTTGCCGCGCTCAGCGGGCCGCAGAGGACCGCGACGGCCGCGGCCATGGATGGCCAGCCCGACTGGCCCCGGCTGGAGGGCGCGGCCCGGCGGCGCGGCATGGTCTGGATGATCGTGTCCTTCGTCTTCTCCGGCTACCTGATGGGCGCCGTCATGACGCTCTGGGTCACCAACGTCCAGGACCTCGGCCACAGTGCGGCGATGGCGGCGCTGGCGGGCGCGGTGATCGGGCCGTTCAAGACGGTGGGCCGCGCCTTCGAGATGGTGGTGAGCCGCAGCCTCTACCCGCTGGCGACCTATGCGCTCTCGATGGCGCTGATGCTGGCGGGTTTCGTGACGATCCTGACGGTCGGCTTCACGACCGTCGGCATCCTGGTGGCGGCCGCGCTCTACGGCATGGGCGACGGGATCAAGACCATCGCGCGGGGCACGCTGCCGCTCGCGCTCTTCGGGCAGAAGGGTTATGGCGCGCGGCTTGGCTGGATCTCCTTCGTGCAGATGGGGATGAACGCCTCGGCGCCCTTCGTCTTCGCCTGGCTGACCCAGACCTATGGCGGCTGGACCTCCTTCGCGGCCATGGCAGGCGCGCTCGGCCTGGCCATCGCCACCTATACCCTCATCCCCGACCCCAGGAGACCCGTCCATGCAGCCGCTTGAAATCGGTGCCTGCCTGCGCATCGCCGAGATTGCCGATCACCGCGACTGGCTCTTCGAGCGCGCGCGCGACATCGAGATCCAGGACTTCATGACCTTCGCCGCGCTGACGACCGACCGCGCCGACCTGATCGCGGCGGCGAAAGCGGCACTCGACGGTCACCGCGGGCGCGTCGGCATCCACGGCCCCTTCGAGGGGCTCGACATCGACAACAAGGACCCCGAGCTGCGCCCGCTGATCACGGCGCGCTTTCTCGCCGCGCTGGAGGCGGCCGAGGCGATCGGCGCACGCCAGATGGTGATGCACTCGCCCTATGACCGCTGGTTCAAGCACAACCTGCACAGCTGGAAGGGCTATCCGGAGGCCAAGCTGGCCCGCATCCACGAGGTGCTGGCCCCGGTGGTCGCGCGGGCCGGGGACGCGGGCGTCACGCTGGTGATCGAGAACATCGAGGACGTCGATCCCGCGACCCGGCGGGCGATGGTCGAGAGCTTTGACAGCGACGCCATCGCGCTCTCGATCGATACTGGCCACGCGCACCTCGCCCGCCGCATGTCGGGCGCACCGCCGGTCGACTATTTTGTGCGCGATGCCGGCGCGCGGCTGGCGCATGTGCATGTCCAGGACCTCGACGGCCATGCCGACCGTCACTGGGCGCCGGGCGAGGGCGAGATCGAATGGGAGGCCGTCTTCCGCGCCCTGGCCGACGCCGAGAGCGCGCCCCACCTGGTACTGGAGTTGCGCAACAAGGCCGACATCCCTAAGGGCTTCAGGTACTTGTCGGGCCTCGGCCTGGCGGTCTGAAACCGGGATCCCGCCCATGCAGACGATCACGACGCTCGACGCGCTGGAGGCGCTCTACGACGAGGCGAACCCGAGGGCACTGGCCAAGGTCGCGGATGGGCTGACGCCTCTCTACCGGACCTGGATCGGTGCCGCGCGCTTCGTGGTCCTGTCGACGGTGGGGCCGCGCGGCACCGATGGCAGCCCCCGGGGCGACGACGGCCCCGTGGTGCGGATGGTGGACGACACGACGCTGATGCTGCCGGACTGGCGCGGGAACAACCGTCTCGATTCGCTCCGCAACATCATCGAGGACGGTCGCGTCAGCCTGATGTTCATGGTGTCCGGATCGAGCAACGTGGTGCGGGTGAACGGCACCGCGGTGCTGACGGCGGACCCGGCGGTGACCGCCGGCTTCGTGCAGGGCGGCAGCTCGCCCCGCACGGTCATCGTCATCACGATCGGCGAGGTCTATTTCCAGTGCGCCAAGGCGGTGATGCGCGCCGGTCTCTGGTCCGGCGAGGACCGGAGCGACGGGCTGCCCAGCGCAGGCGACTTCATCAAGGAGCAGATCGCCAGCTTCGACGCCAGAACCTACGATGACGGCTATCCGGAATACGCCAGGACCCGCATGTGGTAGGCGCCGGAGCCGAGCCTGGCCGCCCTGCCCCCTGGACCGGAAAATCGGGAACGTCCATGGCGCCCGGAACGCGTTCCGACAGGACGGTGCCGGTAGCGCCTCCCTCCTGCCGTGCCCTCCCGCGTCAGGATACACCCTCGGGCGTGAAGATCGCGTTGCGCTCGCGCGCCCTGCAGCGTTCGCTGGATGGTAACGGGTAGGCGACCACAATGACGTGG
>JBCBPG010000385.1:0-4956 GCA_039820865.1 Pseudomonadota bacterium | reverse complement strand
TCGACGGTGACGAACTGCGTGACGGGGTCAAGCGTGAGTAGGTCGGGAAACATGGCGCCTCCTTGCTCTGCTGATGGTGACGTCCGGTCGGTCGACCTGACGACGAAGATGCGGGAGATTTACCCTAAGGCAGTGAACCGCCTCTGTGCCGGCGGGCACAGGCATGCGTTGGCCGCGAAATACATTGAAACGATGGCTGTTCTGTTTTCGGACAGGTCAGGCAGCACGCAGGCGCCAACGCAAACGGGGCCGCGCCATTCGCGGCCCCGAGAGGAAAGCATCCGGGGCCGAGCGGGCCCACGTGAAGAGAAGCGGGGGCCGACCGGCACCCGGGATCCCGTCAGCAGACGGGGGCGAGCGTGACGCGGCCGTCCTCGATGCCGTCGAGACGGACGGTACAGCCGCCGACGCTGGCCGTGCCGGATTGCGGGCCGACGGTGGCCTGGCCCGTGCCCGGGATCACCAGGACCGCCTCGCCGCCGGCGACGCGCGAGAGGAACACCCGGCCCTCGCCGATCCACGCGGTCTCGCCGATGCCCAGCGTCACCGGATCGGCAGGCGCTGCGGGCGCGGCGTCGCTGCCGGTCGCGCGTGCGACCATCTCGGTCACGGCGTCCGCGTCGCAGGTGGCCGCGAGATAGGCGGTGCCGTCCATCACGCCGGCCAGCGAGACGTCGCAGCCACCGATGCTGGCGCTGCCGGCATTGCCACCGACGCTGACCGCGCCCTCGCCCGGCACAAGCAGCACGACATCCGGGCCGCTGACGCGCGAGAAGAAGACGCGGGCGGCGCCGAGCGCCTGGGTCTGGCCGACCGACAGCGAGATGCCATCCGGGCCCAGATCCGGGCCGGTATCGGGCGCGGCCGCGGTCTCGGGCTCAGGCTCGGGCGCGACGGCGGGCTGCGTCTCGGGCACCGCCTCGGGATCGACCGCAGCGACCTCGACCTCGCCAGGCGCCTCGGCCGCGGCTTCCGGGCAGTCGACCGTCAGGTAGGCCGTGCGACCGGCGGTCCCGGCCAGCCCGACGGCGCAGCCGTTGTCGAGCGACAGATCGCCGGTGTCGGGTCCGACCTTGACGTCACCGAGGCCCGCAACCCGCATGACCGCGTCGCTGCCCTGCATGCGCGAGAGGAACACGCGCGCGTCGCCCACCATGGCGGCCTGACCGAAGCCGAGCGCCAGCCCGTCCTCGCCGACCAGCGCGGCCAGGCTCTCGGCATCGGCCACCTCGGCCTCGCGCGCGGCCTCGGCCTCGGCCCGCCGGGCCTCAAGCGCCTCGGCCTCGGCCGCTTCGGCGGCGGCGCGGGCGGCGGCCCGCTCGGCCTCGCGCTCGGCCGCCTCGCGCTCGGCCGTGATCGCGGCGAGCTGTTCCGAGACCGCGCCGGCGGCCGCGTCGAGATCGCCGGCGATGGCGGCCGCCCGCGCGTCGAGCGCGGCGACGGCGGCCTCCATGTCGGCCGTGGTCCCGGCATTGGCGGCCGCGATCGAGGCGAGGCCGTCGTCCAGCTGGCCGGCAAGCGTCTCCTGCGCGCCCGCGATGTCGGCGATGCGCCCGTCCAGCGCCTCGACCGCGCCGCCCAGCGCCTCGACCGCACCACCCACGCCGCTCACCGTGCCGTCGAGCCCCGAGACCGTGCCGCCGAGGTCGGCGACCGCCGCGTCGAGCCCGCTGACGGAGGTGTCCAGCGTCTGGCCGAGTGCCGCGACATCGCCGTTGACGGCGCTCATCCGCTCGTCCAGCGCGCCCATCTGGCCCTCGACGCCGCGCAGGCGCCCGTCGAGCGCGCCGACCGAGCCTGCGACCGCGTTGAGCCGGCCGGCCACGGTCTCGTCCTGCGCCGCGGCGCCCGCGACCGAGGCCTCCAGCGCCTCGAGCCGCTGGGCCATGCGCTCGAGCACGGCATCGTCGTCGCTCGACCCGGCGCCGACGACGACGCCTATGATGCCGCCCAGGATGCCGGCGATGATGACGTTGTTGGACACGAGGCGCCTCCCATGATTGGTCCGTGTCCCCGGTCTGTGCCGGGTCGCGCGCACGCTAGCACATCTGCGCTGCGACACGACCGCCCAGGGCGTGTGTCGTGGTTATTGTTTGAGGACGAAACCGACCCCGCGCACCGTCTCGATCCGGAGCGACACCTCGGCCGAGGCGAGCTTGCGGCGCAGGTAGCCGACATAGACGTCGAGCGTGTTGTCCGCGACGCCCGCATCGCCCCAGCCGGCGGCGAGGAGCGCGGCACGGGTGACGGGCGTGCCGACCTGGGCGTGGAGCATGCTGAAAAGCGACCATTCGCGGTCGGTGAACTGCACGCGCCGCCGGCCGACCTGGAGCGCCTTGTCCTCGGGCACCAGCACCGGGCGGATCGCCGCGGCGGGGATTCGCCGGGTGAGCGCCGCCAGCCGGGCGATCAGCTCGTCGAACTCGAAGGGCTTGGTCAGGTAGTCGTCGGCGCCGGCGTCGAATCCCTCGAGCTTGTCGTCCAGCGTCTCGCGCGCGGTCAGCATGCAGACGGGCGCCTCCGAGCCGAATCGGCGGAGCGCTCGGCAGAGATCGGCGCCGTCGCCGTCGGGCAGCATGCGATCCAGCACGATGATGTCGTGGGCGACCTCGCGGGCGGCCACGATGGCGCTGCGCAGATCGCGGACCCAGTCGACGCGGTAGCCCTTGGCGGCGAGCCCGCGCTCCAGCATCCGCCCGATGCCCGTGTCGTCCTCGACGACCAGCACGCGGATCGTCCGCTCGCTCATCGGCCCCCTTCCTCCCTGCCTGGCCCGCGCGGCAGCCGGACGGTGACGACCGCGCCGCCTGCCCCGTCACCGCCGTCCCGCGAGGCCGCGGTGACCTCGCCGCCGTGCCCCTCGCTGATCCAGCGCACGATGGCGAGGCCCAGGCCCGAGCCGCCGGCGCTGCGCCCCCGGCTCTCCTGCGCGTAGCGGTCGAAGAGCGCGGCCGGGTCGCCGGCGAAGCCGGGGCCGGTATCGGCGACCGAGAAGGCGAGGCGCGCGCCCTCGTCGGCCAGCGCGACCGTGACCTGCCCGCCCGGTGGCGTGAACTTGACCGCGTTGTCGATGAGGGCGAGCGCCGCCTGGGTCACCGCCTCGGCATCGGCGTGGAGCGCCCAGTCGGCCGCTGCGTCAGGCGCGCCCGGCTCGAAGGCGAGGTCGATCTCGTTGGCGCGGGCATAGCCCCGCGTCGCCTCGACGGCGGTGGCGACGGCGTCGCGGAGATCGGCCCGACCGGGGCGGAGCGCGAGGCGGCCGTCCTCGGACCGGGCGAGGCGCATCACGTCCTCGAGCCGGCGGCCGAGAAAGCGCGCAGAGGCCACGACCCGCTCCAGCGCCGCGCGTTCGGGCGGGGGCGGGCCACCGGGTGCCGAGGCCAGACCGATCTGCGCCTCGCCCAGCATCACGGTCAGCGGCGTGCGCAGTTCGTGGCCGACATTGGCGAAGAACTGGCGGCGCGCGGCGTCGATGGCGCGCAGTTCCTCGTTCGCGGCCTCGAGCGCCGCGGTCCGCTCGGCCACGGTGGCATGCAGCCGGCCCTGTTCGGTCGCGATCCGCTCGCCCATCGCGTTGAAGCGCCGGGCGAGCGCCGCGAACTCGCCGGGCAGCGTCTCGGGCACGCGGGCGGGCAGACCGGGCTCGGCGGCGGCATCGGCGACGATGCGGATCGGCTGGATCAGGCGGCGGTAGAAGACGACCGCGAACAGCGCGCCGCCGCCAACCAGCGCCGCCGCCAGCGCCGCCCAGGCGATGGCGAGCCGGCGGCGCAGGCGATCGAGACCCGAGAAGGCGGCCGCCGCCTCGGCCCGTTCGTCGGCCAGGATCGTGTCGACGATGGTGCGGAACGCCTCGTCACGGCCGGCCACGACCCGGTCGATGAAGTCGCGCGCGACGCCCGCACCGCTGTCCTGCCCCCCGGCCCCCAGGCCGCGCTGCGCCCGGTCCACCATCGCCGTGGTCTCGATCGTCTCGAACAGCGTGATCAGCGTGGCGGCACGGCGCATCTCGGCACGCTCGGCATCGCGCTGCGCCTCGCTCCGCGCCGTCTCGATCTCGTGCGCGATGCCCGCGCGGTAGGTGAGGAGCGCGCCGCGGAGCTCGCCCGCCGCCTGGCTCTCGCCAGGACCCTCGCCGTCATAGAGGCGGCGCGCGACCTCGCCGAGGAGATAGCGGTTGAAGGCGCCCTCCATCGCCCGCGCGGTCTCGATCTGGACCAGGCTGCGCTCGGCGTCGCGCATCTCCTCGAGCGCCCGCTCGGTACCCCAGACGGTAAGCGCCCCGATCGCCGCGACCAGCAGCGCGAGGGCCGCCAGCGCGCCGGCGATCTGGCGCACGATCGAGCTGCGGGCGCCCCGCCGGGCGCTGGTCCCGCTGCCGCCGATGGTCCGCGCCGCTGCCTCGGTCGCCTCAGTCATCCGACGACCCTAGCCCTGGCGTGCGGCCACGGCGAGGGCGCCGTCGGTGAAGAGGCTGGCATGGGCCCGCTCGACCGCGGCCGGATCCGTCCGGGCGGCACGGTCCAGCGGCGAGGGCGCGTCGTCCACGATGCCCGCGCCGCGCGGCGAGGGGCCGAGTCGGACGATCCGGTCGGCCAGTGTCAGGGCCTCGCGCCGGTCATGGGTGGCCAGCAGCGCCGCGGCGCCGGTCTCGTCCAGCACCCGCCCGACCAGCCGGCGCATCGCCGCGGCGTTCTCGGGGTCGAGCGAGACCAGCGGCTCGTCCAGCAGCATCAGCGCCGGGCGCACCGCCAGCGCCCGCGCCAGCGCCGCACGCCGCTGCTGGCCGAGCGACACCTTCTCGGGATACGCGTCGGCCTGCGGGCCGAGCCCGACCTGGGCCAGCGCTGCGCGCGCGCCCGCGATGCCGCCCGTGTCCGGCACCAGTGCGATGTTCTGGGCGAGGGTCCGCCAGGGCAGGAGGCGCGGCGCCTGGAACACCATCGCGAGCCGGCC
>JBCBPG010000384.1:0-4960 GCA_039820865.1 Pseudomonadota bacterium | reverse complement strand
TCGTGTCGTCGAGCGCCGCGATCGTCCCGCCGATGCCGGCGGCATAGCGCGCCTCGACCCGCCTGACCGTGGCCGAATTAAGCGCGGTCCGGACGTTGAAGGCAACTGGCTGGGGAGGTGGCAGCGGCGGCGGCTCGACGCCCACGACCATGTCGCGGCCCCAGAGATAGACGCTCCGCACCTCGTTGTAGAGCAGCAGGCCGGCCACGAAGACCACAGCCATGGACGCCGCCCAAGCACCGATCAGAATCAGGGATCTACGATCCATCCCGCGTCACCCCCGCGCCCGGTGCCTGCAACTTCCCGGTGCGGTGATGGCAAGCGGGCTCGCGGGGGTCAATTGTGCGTATCCGCCCGCTGCGGGTCGGGCGGACGGCATTCGGGGCCATGCCTTCAGAGGTGAGTGGCCATGGCGACGGCGGTATCCGACATGCGGTTGGAGAAGCCCCACTCGTTGTCGTACCAGCTCAGCACCCGGCAGAGCGTGCCGTCCATCACCTTGGTCTGGTCGGTGTGGAAGACCGAGGAATGCGCGTCGTGGTTCATGTCGATCGAGACCAGCTTGTCGTCGGTGAAGCCCAGCACGCCCTTCAGCGACTGCCCCGCGGCGGCGCGGATCGCGTCGTTGATCTCGTCGACCGAGGTCGCGCGCTTGGCGTTGAACTTGAAGTCGACGACCGAGACATTGGCCGTCGGCACCCGGATCGCCACGCCGTCGAGCCTGCCGTTCAGTTCCGGCAGCACCAGGCCCACGGCCTTGGCCGCACCCGTCGAGGTCGGGATCATCGACATCGCTGCGGCGCGGGCGCGATACATGTCGCTGTGCATCGTATCCAGCGTCGGCTGGTCGCCGGTGTAGCTGTGGATCGTCGTCATGAAGCCCTGCTCGATGCCGATCGTGTCGTTCAGCACCTTGGCGACCGGGCCGAGGCAGTTGGTCGTGCAGGAGGCGTTGGAGACGACCTTGTCGTCGGCCGTCAGCGCCTGGTGGTTCACGCCGTAGACGATGGTCTTGTCCGCGCCCGAGGCGGGGGCCGAGACCAGCACCCGCTTGGAGCCGTTCTCGAGATGCGCGGCTGCCTTCTCCTTGGAGGCGAAGATGCCGGTGCACTCCATCGCGATGTCGACATCGCCCCAGGGCAGTTCGGCCGGGTTGCGGATCGCGCTCACCCGGATCGGGCCGCGGCCGACATCGATGGTGTCGCCATCGACCGTGACGGTGCCGGGGAAGCGGCCGTGCACGCTGTCATAGCGCATCAGGTGCGCGTTGGTCTCGACCGGGCCCAGGTCGTTGATCGCGACGACCTCGATATCGGTGCGCCCGCTCTCGACGATGGCGCGCAGCACGTTGCGCCCGATGCGACCGAACCCGTTGATGGCAACCTTGACGG
The DNA here is from genome assembly GCA_039820865.1 of Pseudomonadota bacterium. Lineage (GTDB taxonomy): Bacteria > Pseudomonadota > Alphaproteobacteria > Rhodobacterales > Rhodobacteraceae > Thermohalobaculum. The sequence continues at coordinate 3,569 of JBCBPG010000384.1, read as the reverse complement.
TCATTGAGACTCCCTCCGCGCTCACTGCGATCCCACGACCGGGTGTCTAGGCAGGGCGCGAGGGAAGATCAACGCCACCCGGCAACGGCTGCGCCAGGGGCATGCCGCCCTGCACCAGAGCAGGGCGCCCGAGCGCCGTCGGCGCTCGCCCCCGCCCGCGACATCTTTGCCACCGAGGTGTGAGTTTTCCCCGAACGCTGCGCGGTCCGAATGTGCAACGGCCCGGATCGCGTTCGCGACCCGTTCAGCGACTCGGCTCTATCCTGACGCGGGAGGGAGCGGGAGCGGACGCACCGCACTCCGCCGCAGCACCCGACCGTCGCGATGACGGGCGGAGACGGGCCCGCCACGTCTTGTGTCGACGCGGCGGGTGGGGGTGTCAGAGGAGGGCGCGGACGCGTTCGGCCACCGCCTCGGCGGTGATGCCGAAATGGGTGTAGAGGTCCTTGTAGGGGGCCGAGGCGCCGAAGCTGTCCATGCCGACGAAATCCGCCTTGGCCTCGCGGCCTCGCTCGCCGAGGAGCCAGCGGTCCCAGCCCTGGCGCACGCCGGCCTCGACCGCGACGCGCACCGGGCCCGCGGGCAGGATGCGCTTGCGATACGCCTCGTCCTGGGCGGCGAAGACCTCCATCGAGGGCATGGAGACGACGCGCACGCCCGTCCCCTCGCGCTCGAGCAGGGTCCTGGCCTCCATCGCGACCTGCACCTCCGAGCCGGTGGCGACCAGGATCGCGGCGCGGCGGTGATCGGCCTCGGCCAGGACATAGGCGCCCATCGCCGCCTGGCTCCTGGCGCTGTACTTCGCGCGGAGCGTCGGCAGGTTCTGGCGCGAGAGCGCCAGAACCGTCGGCCCCGCCTGGTTGGCCAGCGCCATCTCCCAGGCCTCGGCCGTCTCGACCGCGTCGGCGGGGCGGATGACCGTGAGGTTCGGCATCGCGCGCAGCGTCGAGACATGCTCGACCGGCTGGTGCGTCGGCCCATCCTCGCCGAGGCCGATCGAATCGTGCGTCATCACGTAGACGACCCGCTGGCCCATCAGCGCCGAGAGCCGGATCGCCGCGCGCGCATAGTCGGTGAAGACGAGGAAGGTGCCGCCATAGGGCACCACGCCGCCATGCAGCGCCATGCCGTTCATCGCCGCCGCCATGCCGTGCTCGCGGATGCCGTAATGGACATAGCGCCCGCCACGCTCGCCGACGTCGAAGACGGCCATGTCCTTGGTCCGGGTGTTGTTCGAACCGGTCAGGTCGGCCGAGCCACCGATGGTCTCGCCCATCACCGGGTTGATCGCCGTGAGCGCCATCTCGGACGCCTTGCGGGTGGCGACGCTCGGCGCCTCCTCGACCAGCGTCTTGCGGAGCTTGTTGACCGCCGAGGACAGCTTGGCCGGCAGATCGCCCGCGATCACCCGGTCGTACTCGGCCCGCTTGCGGTCGCCCAGCGCACCATGCGCCGCGACCCAGGCAGCGCGCGCCTCGGCCCCGCGCGTCGCTGTTGCGGCCCAGTCGGCGGCGATCGCGGCCGGCACCTCGAAGGGCGCCGCGGTCCAGCCATGGGCCGCCTTGGCGCCCGCGATCTCGTCGTCGCCGGTGATCGCGCCGTGGGCCTTGGCGGTGTCCTGCAGCGTCGGCGCGCCGAGGCCGATATGCGTCTTGCAGGCCAGCATCACCGGCGCCTTCTGCGCCACCGCCCAGTCCAGCGCCGCCTGGATGTCGGCCGTGTCATGGCCGTCGACCTTGCGCGTCACCCAGCCCGAGGCCTCGAACCGCGCCACCTGGTCGGTGTTGTCGCTGAGGCTGACCTTGCCGTCGATCGAGATGCCGTTGTCGTCCCAGAGCACGATCAGCTTCGAGAGCGCGAGGCGGCCCGCCAGCGTGATCGCCTCCTGGCTGACGCCCTCCATCAGGCAGCCGTCGCCCGCGATCACCCAGGTGCGGTGGTTGCAGATCTTGGCGCCATAGCGCGCGCGCAGGCTCTCCTCGGCGATCGCCATGCCGACGGCGGTCGCGACCCCCTGGCCGAGCGGGCCGGTCGTGGTCTCGATCCCCGGCGCATGGCCGAATTCCGGGTGGCCGGCCGTCGGCTGGCCCAGCTGGCGGAACCCCCGGATCGCCTCCATCGACATGCCCGGATAGCCCGTCAGGTGCAGGAGCGCATAGAGCAGCATCGAGCCGTGCCCGGCCGAGAGCACGAAGCGGTCGCGATCGGGCCAGTCGGGCGCCGCGGAGTCGAAGCGCAGATGCGTGTCGAACAGCACGGTGGCCACGTCCGCCATGCCCATCGGCATGCCCGTATGGCCCGAGTTCGCCGCCTTCACCGCGTCCAGCGCCAGCGCCCGGATCGCCGCCGCCATCGCGAAGCGGCGCGGATCGGCCGCCTTCATCTCTTCGATCGTCACGCTCGACACCCTCCCGCTGGCGGCCGGTCTCCGCCCGGGAGGGCGGTTCGCGCGCGTTGTGGAAGGTCAGCGCGCCCATGTCCAGCCGTCGCGATGCCGTTCCATATCCGGCACACCGCCGCGGCTTTAGGCCCCCGCGTTACCTGTTATGACTGCGGCAGTGACCCGCCAGGCGATGATTCGGCGCCTCGGCGGGGGGTGAACGACGCGGAGTGCGGGTCATGGCGGATACTGGCGGGCGGATCAGCGACGCGCTGGAGGCGCTGGAGGCGGCGATCGGGGCGGTCGAGGCCCGGTTGGCAGAACTGGCCGACACGGCCGAGGCGGCCGGGGCCGCACTGCAGGCGGCCGAGAACCGTGCCGTCCCCGATGCCGCCGAGACGGCCGAGCGCATTGCCGGCCTCGAGGCCGCGGTGGCCGAGCAGGCCGCGCTCCGCGCCGAGGCGGCCGAGGCGGTGAAAGGCGCGCTCTCCGAGCTCCGCGCCGCCCGCGAGAACGGCCTCGGCGACGGTGCAGCCGGACAGGAGGCGTCCCATGGCTGAGGTCCGTGTCGAGATCGGCGGCCGCCCCTACCGCCTTGCCTGCGAGGACGGCCAGGAGACCCACCTGACCGCGCTCGCCCGCCGCCTTGATGCCGAGGCCACGCGGATCGGCGCCGGCGCAACCGTGCCGGAGGGCCGGCTCCTGGTGATGTGCGCCCTCTCGCTCGCCGACCGTCTGGCCGATGCCGAGGCACAGATCGCCCGCCTCGAGGCCGAGATCGCCCGCGCCGGCCGCGGCGGCGGCGGCGGCGCTGCCCTCGCCGAGCCTGCCGTCGCAGGGGAGGCGGAGGCTGCCCTGTCCGAGCGCATCGAGGCCGCCGCTGCCCGGCTCGCCCTCCTCGCCGAGCGCTGAAGGCGCCGCGCGCGCCGGCTGCCCGCCCGCAGAGGCAACCGCCGCATGAGCGATCGTCGCGGCGTCTGGTAATCCCCGCGCGCCGTGCCTACCTTCGGTATCGACGGGTGCTGTCCTTCTCGTGCGGGACCAGTTTCCTGGTGGCCTAAGCATCTTCGCGGGAGCTGGCTCTGCTCCGGGTCGTGGCCCGGGGCATCTGGTGCCCACCTGGTTATCCAGGCTCGCGAGGATCTGACGTCTCCACGGTCGCGACGGGCCCGTCACCCCGCGGCGGCAC
>JBCBPG010000383.1:0-4965 GCA_039820865.1 Pseudomonadota bacterium | reverse complement strand
GCCCGATGCGCTGGGTGTCGGCGGCATCGCGCGCGACCTCGCGGCCCGCGGGCTCGGCCGGCTGGTCACCCCCGCGGTCGCGCCGGTGCCGGGCGCCTTCCCGTGCCCCGTGAGCGTGACGCTCGCGCCCGACGTTGCCGACAGGGCCTGCCCGGTCTTCTGCGCGCGACTGGTGCGCGGCGTGACCAACGGGCCGAGCCCGGACTGGCTGCAGCGCCGGCTCCGCGCCATCGGCCTCCGCCCGATCTCGGCGCTGGTCGACATCACCAACTACCTCACCTTCGACCGCGCCCGCCCGCTGCATGTCTTCGACGCGGCCAGGGTGACGGGCGGGCTGACCGTGCGGCTCTCGCGGCCGGGCGAGACGCTCACCGGTCTCGACGACAAGGACTACGCCTTCGACGACGCCATGACCGTGATCGCCGACGAGACCGCGGTCGAGAGCATTGGCGGCGTCATGGGCGGGCGCGCCACCGGCTGCACCGAGGCGACGACCGACGTGCTGATCGAGGCGGCCTTTTTCGACCCCGTCCGTACCGCCGCCACGGGACGCAAGCTCAAGATCAACTCGGACGCGCGCTACCGCTTCGAGCGCGGCGTCGACCCGGCCTCGGCGCGCGACGGGATCGAGATGGCGACGCGGCTGGTGCTGGATCTCTGCGGCGGCGAGCCCTCCGAGGTGCTCGAGACCGGCGCCGTGCCCGACTGGCAGCGCGCCCATGCGCTCGACCCCGCCCGGGTCGTGAGCCTCGTCGGCCTGGACATCGCCGAGGCCGAGCAGGTGCGCATCCTCGAGGCGCTGGGCTTCACCGTGGGCCCGGCCGAGGACGGGCGGCGCATGGTCGACGTCCCCTCCTGGCGGCCGGACGTCCATGGCGAGGCGGATCTCGTCGAGGAGATCGCCCGCGTCGCCTCGCTCACCAGGCTGCCGTCACGCCCGCTGCCGCGCCGGGCCGAGGGCGTGGCGCGCGCGGTGCTGACACCGCTGCAGCGTCGCGAGGGGCAGGCGCGCCGCGCGCTCGCAGGGCAGGGGCTGAACGAATGCGTCCACTACACCTTCGTCTCGAAGCCCGAGGCGGCGCTCTTCGGCGGGGGTGATCCCCTGATGGCGCTGGAGAACCCGATCTCGGTCGAGATGGCGGAGATGCGGCCGAGCCTGCTGCCGGGCCTCCTGGCCGCCGCGCGGCGCAACCAGGCGCGCGGTGCCGGCGAGATCGGGCTCTTCGAGGTGGGACCCGCCTTCCACGGGCCGGAGCCCGGCCAGCAGGCGATCCATGCGGCGGCGCTGAGGGCCGGCCAGACCGAGCCGCGCCACTGGGCCGGCGGGCGGCGGCTGGTCGATGCGCTCGATGCCAAGGCGGATGCGCTGGCAGCGCTCGGCGCCATCGGGGTCGACACCGCCAAGCTGATGGTCGCGCGCGAGGCGCCCGGCTGGTTCCATCCCGGCCGCTCGGCGCTGCTGAAGCTCGGGCCCAAGCGCCCGCTCGCGGCCTTCGGGGAACTGCATCCCCGGGTGCTGGAGGCGATGGACGTCAAGGGCCCGGCGGTCGCCTCGGTCGTGTTCCTCGAGGACGTGCCCCAGGCGCGCGCCAAGGGGCCGGGGCGGGCCGCGCTCGTCACCTCCGATCTCCAGGCCGTCGAGCGCGACTTCGCCTTCGTCGTGCCGACCGGCTGCGAGGCGGAGACGGCGCTGCGTGCTGCGCGGGCGGCGGAGAAGAAGCTGATCGCCGAGGCCCGCGTCTTCGACGTCTTCGAGGGCCCCGCCGCGGCGGCGCAGCTGGGCGAGGGCATGAAGTCGATCGCGGTCATGGTGCGTCTGCAGCCGACCGCCGCGACGCTGACCGAGGCCGAGATCGAAGGCGTCTCGGCCCGCGTCATCGCCGCCGTGACCGAAGCCACCGGCGGCACGCTCCGAAGCTGAGCGCGCCCCTGCCGGCGAGGGCGGCGGGAGAGGCGCCGGCGGTCACGTCAGCGATGCCGGTGCGTCGACGCGGGCTCGCGCGCGACGCCTCCGCGGGGGTGGCTGTGGCTCGATCCCTCCCCCTCCCGCGACAGTCTAGGCACGCAGCGGTGGATTTTCCCCGAACGCTGCCCGGTGTCAGGATGCAACGGCCAGGAGGGTCTTAGGCCCCGGTTCATCGCTTCGCCGATAGCCTGACGCGGGAGGGCGCGGAGGCTGGGCAGGGTCCAGCGGCCCGTCCTGTCGGCGAGGCGACATCAGGCGCCTGCGGCGCGCATCCCGGCATAGACCAGCATGGCGCTCAGGATCGCCAGGAAGACGTTGCGCGTCGTGGCGCCCAGAACCAGGCAGGCGGTGGCGGCGACCACGCGCGGCGGGTCCAGCACCAGCGTGCCCTCGGGCATCAGGATCATCGGCGCCACCAATGCGGGCAGCACCGTGACCGGCACGAAGCGCAGGGCCCGCATCGCCAGCGGCGGCAGGCTCCGTCCCGCCAGCAGCCCGAGGAACGAGAAGCGGATCGCGTAGGTCGCGACGCCGAGGCCGAGGATCACGGTCCAGATGACGGCGTCGCTCACCTGTCGTCCTCCGGGCCCTTGCCGCCGCGTCGCTCGCCGTCGCCGCAGCCGTCGCCATCGCTGCTGTCGCCGCGGGGGCCGCCGCCCATCTGTGCCTCGACCGCCAGGCCGACCGCGATGCCCAGGATGGCGGCGGCAAGCAGCCCGAAGCCTGCCGGCAGCCATGCCAGCAGGATCGCGGCCACTGCGGCGCTGGCGGCGGCGGCGATGTTGGCCGTGCCGCGGATCATCGGTGCCGCGACCGCGACGAAGGTGGCGGGCACGGCGAAGTCCAGCCCCCAACTCGCCGGGATCTGTCCGCCGAGCGTCGCGCCCAGCAGCGTCGCCACGATCCAGATCCCGCTGGTCGACAGGCCGACGCCGAAGTAGAAGCCGAGGCGGTCCGACAGGCTCTCGTCCGGCCGGTCGCCATAGCGGCGCATCGAGAGCGCGAAGGCCTGGTCGTGCAGGAACCACGCCGCCGGGACCCGCCAGGTCATGCCGACGCCCTGCCACTGGGCCGCGATCGAGGCGGAGTACATCGCCATGCGCAGGTTCACGACCGCGCCGGTAAAGACCGCCAGCAGCGCCGGCGCCCCGTCCTCGAGCACCTGCAGTGCCGCCAGCTGCGAGGCACCAGCGATCACGATGATCGTGTAGGCCATGGTCTGGAAGAGATCGAGCCCGGCCTCGGTCGCCAGCACGCCGAAGATCATGCCGAAGGGCGCCACGGCGAGCCAGACCGAGACCGAGGCCACCAGCCCCGCCCGGAAACCACGCTTGCCGGGCCGGACGGGGCCGGTCGGCCCCCCTGTCGACGCGGGCGCCGAATGGGGCTCCGAAAGGGGAGCCGACGGGGAAGCGGGTGTGGCGGTATCGCTGGCCATGCCCCCACCGCTACGCCGGCGCGGGCCGCGAGACCAACGCCAATTCCTCATGGCTCGCATGACGCTCATTGATGGCGACCGCCGCGGCCGAGTCGCGGCGAAACGGTGCGGGCGCGTGCCGGGCGTTACTTGGTTAAGGGGAACTTGCCGAAACAAGGCGTGATCCGGGCATCGTGACGCCAAAGATGAGGCGAACCATGGCTGGACCGTGTGAACTTCGACGACAGGTTGAAATTAGGCGGCAAAACCAAGGCAGATGCCGATTTAGTTTTGTCCCGGATCACCCAATGAGGCACCGTGACCGTGATAGTTGCAGAGGGGCGAGCCGGGCAACCGGGCGCCGCTGGGCCAGGCGAGGGAAGTCATGCATCAGATCGGTCTGCAGCGCGCCATCTGGGTGGCGCTGCTCTTCGTTGCGGGTGTCGTCTTCACCTCGCAGATCATCGGCCTGATCATGGGCAGTCAGGGCGGCCAGGCCCGCGCGGCGACCACCGTCGAGGCCTATGCCGCCTTCGGTCTCGACCTCGACCTGCCGCAGGCCTTCGATGCGCAGGGCCGCCTCGACCCCGCGCTCGCCGGGATGGTGGCCTTCGACGGCGCGCCGACCCGGATCGGCATGACCGGCGGCGATGCGGCCGGGATGGGCTCGATCGCCACGCCCGCCACGCTCAGCCGCTGACACCGCGCGACCCGTCCGGGGGGCGGCTGCCCTGCGATCCGCCCGCACTGCCGGGCAAGCGGCAGCGGCGCGAGGGCCGCTTGCCTGCCCCGCCCGGCCGGCGCTAGGACGGTGAGGGGCGGCCTCAGCGCCCCGCCGACAGCGCGCCACTGGGCGCCGGAGACGCGCCATGGGCACCGATCCCTTCGCCATCGCTCCCGATCCCGCCAACCCGCGCCTGACGCGCGCGGTCACCGGCACCGATCACACCGGCGCCGAGATCGACCTGCGCGTCGTCGAGGAGCGGGCGCTCACGATCTTCCTGAACGGCCAGGAGATCGTCACCGCCATGACGATCGGCGACTATCCCGAGTATCTGGCCACCGGCTATCTCGCCAACCAGGGCATGCTGCGCGCCGACGACCGGGTGACCGCGGTCGACTATGACGAGGAGCTCGAGACCGTCGTCGTGCGGACCGAGCGCGAGACCGACTACGAGGAGAAGCTGAAGAAGAAGACCCGCACCTCGGGCTGCGCGGTCGGCACCGTCTTCGGCGACGTGATGGAGGGGCTGGAGAGCGTGCGCCTGCCGGCCACGCGGCTCCGTACCTCGGCCCTCTATGCGCTGGCGAGGACGATCAACACCCACCCCTCGCTCTACCTCGAGGCCGGCGCGATCCACGGCACCGTGCTCTGCCAGGACGACCGGCCGCTCGTCTTCATGGAGGATGTCGGCCGCCACAACGCCGTCGACAAGATCGCGGGCTGGATGCTGGCCGAGGGCGTGAGCGGCGCCGACAAGCTCCTCTACACCACCGGGCGCCTGACCTCGGAGATGGTGATCAAGACCGCGCTCATGGGCATCCCCGCGCTCGCCTCGCGCTCGGGCTTCACCGCCTGGGG
>JBCBPG010000382.1:0-4967 GCA_039820865.1 Pseudomonadota bacterium | reverse complement strand
GCCGAAATAGGCGAGGCGGAAGGCGGTCAGCGCGGCAAAGGAGGCCAGCGCCGCCCCGTTCGCCACGACCAGCACCCGCGGCAGCCGCCAGCAGAGCACTGCGGCGCCTGCGAGCAGCCCTACCGTCACGGCGACCCCCTCGGGCCGGGCCAGCGGCAGCAGCGCGGCCGTCGCAACGATCCAGCGGTCGAGGCCTGCCGCGCCCGGACGCACCAGGCGGGTGAGCCGCCAGATCAGGAGCAGGAGCAGCGCGCTCCAGAGCGCAACCTCCATCATCGAGATCGCGGCCCAGAAGAAGTAGCCGGGCAGGGCAAGCAGCCCGAGCGCGGTGACGCCCACCGCGATTCGCGCCGAGACGGCGATGTCCTCGGCCAGGCGGGAGGCGAGCGCGAGGGTGCAGAAGACCGCACCGGCGGTGAGCGCGGTCGAGAGCACGATGATGGGGAGTTCAGGCCCGTGGCCGGGAAGGACCGGCAGCAGGGCGTAGAGGACGGCGAGGAGCGTCGTCCAGAGAAAGGCCGTCCCGCCCTCCACCCGCTCGCCGCCAGCGTAGTAGACGATGCCGTGCCCGTTCGCGAGGTTCTCCGCGTAGTTGCGCGTGATGGCCGCGTCGTCGATCCCGATCAGCGGCGGCTGACCCGCGAGCACAAAGGCCACCAACGTGCCGATCACCGTCACGGCCAGGGCCAGCAGGGCCAGTTCGACCGCACCCGGCCCCGATCGGGCAGGGCGCGCCGCGTCGTTCCCGGCAGACACGGGCTCCTCGGTCATCATGCGAGCCGTCCCCCTCACGACGTTGTTCCCCAACCGCTTCTACCAGATCGCAGCCGCTTCGTGTCAGGCGCTGCGTGCGCGTTTGCGCCGCCGCAGACGCGGGATGATCTGCTCGTCGAGAAAGCCGTTCAGCTTGCGCTCGTAGCCCGCGCGGCTGAACTCGGCCTGCACGCGCGTCTGCGCCGCCTCGGCCATGCGCGTGCGCAGCCCCGGGTCCTCGAGCAGGCGCGTGAGCCCGTCGGCCATGCCCTCGGGCGTCGGCTCGACCAGCATGGCGATCGTGTCGTCGAGCACCTGGGTGTGGGTGTAGAGCCGCGTCGCGATCAGCGGGCGACCGGAATCGAGATAGGAGTAGACCTTCATCGGCGTGTTCCGCCCCTGCGTGCGCGGCGAGGCGACGATGTCGGCGGCGCGGAGGTAGCGGCCGAGATGCTCGACCGGGCGGGGGCCCAGGAAATGGGTGCGATCGGCGATGCCCAGCTCGCCCGCACGCGCCTTTGCCGCCTCGATATGCTCCGCCCGCCCGCCGATCACCACCAGGTCGGCCGCGATCCCGGGGGCGAGGCCCGCCAGTCCCTCCATCAGCAGATCGACGCCCTGGTAGGGCTCGAGATTGCCGACATACATGATCGTCGGCGCCTCAAACCGCGCGTCCTCGGGCGGGTCCCGGCCGTCTTCCGGCTCGAGCATCGTGATGTCCTCGACCGTCTGCACGGGCAGGTCGGGCGCCTGGGCGCGCACGAGGTCGTTCAGCGCCTTGCAGCAGGTGAGCGCCCCGATGGCGTTGCGCGTGGCCCGCGTCTCGACCCAGGTGAGGGCACCGCGCATGCGGGGCGATAGACCGTACTTGTCGTCGATCTGCTCGGGGATCGAGCTGTCGACATCGGCGATGTAGGGCACGCCCGTCAGCTTGGAGAAGATCATGGCGATGTAGGCTGCCTCCTCCACCGCGATCACGAAGTCGTAGCGGCGGGTGATCAGGCGGGCGAGCGCCATCGGCGCCATCACGATGTCGGCGGCGAGCTTGCGCAGCGAAAAACCCGGCCCGATGCCCGTCAGCCCCGGCAGCGCGGGGACACGGCTTATCCGGCAACCCTCGATCTCGATGTCCTCGCCGTCAGGATAGACGATCACGTCGATCCGGTCGCCGCGGGCGGCAAGGGTCTCGAGCATCAGCCTGACGGCGATCGGCGTGCCGCGCTGGGTGAAGAAGGGCTGGGGGGCGAGGACGAGGATACGCCGTCCCCCGGCCGCCTCGCCGGACGACGGCGTGGCGATGGCCTGTTCCGTCATTGCCCGGCCCCTTCGCTGTTTCGCAGGCCGTGCAGGGCGGTGGCGCGCCCGGCCGTGACGGCAGACGTGTAGAAAGCTGTCATGACGCGACCTCGCTTTCGCGCCGCCACGCGACGCGCTGGGTGAAGAACACTGACGGATCATTGCCATGGGCGCGCCGCGGTCGGAACTGGGCGATAGGCGCAATTTGGTCTGGACAGCCTGATGCGCGCTGCCTGCCGCCGAATCGGCCGGGTGAGGGTAGTCCCAGAAAGGAACAGCGCAGTATGGTTCACGCACGGATGTTGCGCATGTTTCATCCACAGAGTGACAAATTCCCGTGCAGGTTTCAGCGCCCGCAGGGCCACTGTCCTGGGGTCCGGCGGATCGGATTCCCGCCGGGAATGGGGAAGTTGCCGGGCGGTCTTCGTCGATCGCGTGACCTTGAGCAGTAGACATATCGGAATAATGCCGTTCACCGATATGTGACTGCACGCCCTTGTGTCGCTTGAATTTCTCGCTGCGCCGCAGCAACGTCGCGACACCTGCCACGGCCTATCAATCAACAATGTTCGACATGCCCATGGAAGATCAGAGGGTTTTCCCGGATCAACAGGGCGCCGGGACGTTGAAGAAGACTGCGGGAAACGCCAGGGGACGATTCCTTTGACGCGAACATGAGCAAGAAAACTCGCGCGTTGGGAGAGTGAAATGCGGACACGCCGTGCAATTGGTGGAACTGTGCCAACTGAGACACTGGACCTGTGTCGAAGCGGCGCATATGGGACGGGCAATGGCGCGTGTTCGAGGATTTCTGTCCCGCGTAGAGGCAGTGTTAAGGGACGCGTCCTAACAAGGCCATGCTCCCACCGGGGTTCAGTGTGACGGCGGGGCGCGTTCGCGGCGTGTTGGTGGTTCTGGGGCGTCGACTTCAGCAGTTACGCCCAGTTCGTGCCTTTTTGGTGCCACAAACGACGCTACTGTGTCGCCTGCGGGAGTGAGTATCGGAACTGCTGGTCACGGTGTCCGTGACATGCGCGTTCGTCTTCTTATCCGAAGTAGCCAAGAAACTACAGACGCGCCGGGGGGGCGCGCCTGCATACTATGGCTCGGCCACCGTTCTGGTGGAGTGGAGGACGTCGTCTTGCAACAGTCCGAAGACAGAAATGTCGCGCGGCGATTTGTACTGCCCCTGACAATTGGGGTGGAACGCATCGGCGGCGTTGCGAGTTTCTTCGTCAAGAAACGCACTCACGCGTTTGCCCAGCTATAGGCAGCTGATCCGGGTACGGATCCTGCAATCAATGACGTCTCTAGGGGAAACGCGCGCCTCCTCACGGCGCGCGGAGGATGAGGTTCGAACTGATGGCAACCCTTTCGATGTGTCCCGAGACTGGGGAAGGCATCTGCCGCTGTGACGAGGCCGGACACGGCCTCGATCTCAACGAAGCGCAGATGGCCGAGCACGCAGTGATGCTCGATCTCCTTCAGCCGGAGGATGCGACGCATGTCGCGAAATCGTCGGGCGACTGGTCCGACCCTGCGACCTGGGAAGGTGGACGCGTGCCGGGGGCGGGCGCGGATGTCTACATCCCGTCGCATGTCGCGGTCCGCTACGACGTGGACAGCAATGCCGAGCTGGGGATCGTGCGGGTCGATGGCGGGCTGAGCTTCGCCACCACCACCGACACCAAGATGGTGCTCGACACGCTGATCACCGACACCGGCTCGATCCTGACCATCGGCACCAAGGAGGACCCGGTCCGCGCGAACGTGTCGGCTGAGATCGTCATCGCCGACAACGGTCCGATCGATCTTGCCGCCGACCCGACCCAGATCGGGCGCGGCGTCATCACCCACGGCAAGACCGAGTTCCACGGCGCCGAGAAGGAAGCCTATCTGAAGCTCGCCGAGGAGCCCCTGAAGGGCGATACCGAGCTGCTGCTCGAGGGTGATCTCTCGGGCTGGCAGGTCGGCGACGAGCTGGTGGTCATGGGGACCAAGTATCTCGGCAACGATTCCGACGGCATCCTGAAGACCCAGGACGAGGAGGTCGTGATCACCGCGATCGACCGCGCCACGGGCACCGTCACGATCGATCGCCCGCTCGCCTACGACCACACGACGCCGGACTATGTCGGCCGCGACGGGATCGACAACGAACTCAACGTCTATGTCGGCAACAGCAGCCGCAACGTCACGATCTCCAGCGAGAACCCCGAGGGTGTCCGCGGCCACGTGATGTTCATGCACAACCCCGACATCGAGATCCGCTATGCTGAGTTCGACGAACTGGGCCGCACGGACAAGTCGAAGCCGGTCAACACCAACGAGCTCTGGGACGCGGACGACGTCAATCACCGCGGTCCGGGCGAGGACCTGATCGGCACGCCCCGCAACCCGGGCGACGAGAACCCCGAGGGCCGCTACAGCCTGCACATCCACCAGGCCGGCGCCGCCGAGGACGCCCAGCTGGCGATCATCGAGGGCAACGCGGTCAAGGGCAGCCCGGGCTGGGGCATCGTCCAGCACGGCAGCCACGCGGCGATCGACTACAACTTCGTCTACGGCGTCTCGGGCGCGGGCATCGTGTCGGAAGATGCGAACGAGACCGGGCAATGGATCGGCAACTTCGTGACCTCGACCGTAGGTACAGGCCGAAGCACCAAAATCAATGAAGACGCCCACTTCCTGACCATGGAGAAAACTGGCGACTTCGGGATTGAGGGCGTTGCCTACGAGAGCCAGGCGCGCCAGATCATTCAACAGGATAACATCGCTGCGAACTCGAAGCTCGGCTGGATGTTCAACACGTCGGAGACCAGCACAGTCGCACCCGATGTTGATGCGCTGCCACTCGACCCCAGGACCAATCCATTCAATGGGAGTGATGAGATCGACGCAGAACTGCCGTCGATCCT
>JBCBPG010000381.1:0-4970 GCA_039820865.1 Pseudomonadota bacterium | reverse complement strand
GCCGATGACCGAGCGGCCCGGCACGGTCGCGATGCGGGCCGAGAGGGCGGACATCGAGCGGGCGATGTCGTCGGCCAGCCCGATGACGCGCGAGGCCTTGAGGCCCGGCCCCGTCGTCACGCTCTACGAGCTTGAGCCCGCCCCGGGCCTCAAGGCCTCGCGCGTCATCGGGCTGGCCGACGACATCGCCCGCTCGATGTCCGCCCTCTCGGCCCGCATCGCGACCGTGCCGGGCCGCTCGGTCATCGGCATCGAGCTCCCGAACCCGTCGCGCCTTACCGTCTATCTCCGCGAGGTGCTGGAGGGCGCGACCTATGGCGACGCCCGCTTCCCGCTGGCGCTGGCGCTCGGCAAGGACATCGGCGGCGAGCCGGTGATCCAGAACCTCGCCAAGATGCCCCACCTCCTGGTCGCGGGCACCACGGGGTCGGGCAAGTCGGTGGCGATCAACACCATGATCCTGTCGCTGCTCTACCGGCTCAGCCCGCGCCAGTGCCGGCTGATCATGGTCGACCCCAAGATGCTGGAGCTCAGCGTCTATGACGGCATCCCCCACCTCCTCGCCCCCGTCGTGACCGACCCCAAGAAGGCGGTCGTCGCGCTCAAATGGGTCGTGGCCGAGATGGAGGAGCGCTATCGCAAGATGTCCAAGCTGGGCGTGCGCAACATCGACGGCTACAACGCCCGCTGTCGCGACGCGATCGCCAAGGGCGAGAACTTCACGCGCACCATCCAGACCGGCTTCGAGGAGACCACGGGCGAGCCGATCTACCACACCCAGGAGTTCGAGCCCGAAGAGATGCCGCTGATCGTCGTCATCGTCGACGAGATGGCGGACCTGATGATGGTCGCCGGCAAGGAGATCGAGGCCTGCATCCAGCGCCTGGCCCAGATGGCCCGCGCCTCGGGCATCCACCTGATCATGGCCACCCAGCGCCCCTCGGTCGACGTGATCACCGGCACGATCAAGGCGAACTTCCCCACCCGGATCTCGTTCCAGGTGACCTCAAAGATCGACAGCCGCACGATCCTGGGCGAGCAGGGGGCCGAGCAGCTGCTGGGCATGGGCGACATGCTCTACATGTCGGGCGGCGGGCGGATCCGGCGCGTGCACGGGCCCTTCGTGTCGGACGAGGAGGTCGAGGAGGTCGTGCGCCACCTCAAGTCCCTCGGCTCGCCCGAATACGTGACCGCCGTGACCGAGGGCGGGGACGAGGAGACGCAGAGCCTGGTTGACGAGAAGCTGGGCCTCGGCGCCTCGGCCGACGGCGACGACGCGCTCTACGACCGGGCGGTGGCGATCGTCGCGCGCGACCGCAAATGCTCGACCAGCTACATCCAGCGCAAGCTCGCCATCGGCTACAACAAGGCCGCGCGCCTGGTCGAGATGATGGAGACCCAGGGCGTCGTCAGCCCCGCCAACGCCGTCGGCAAACGCGAGATCCTGGTCGAGGAACGATAGGGCTGGACCCCGCCCGCCACGCGCTCGCCCCGGTCCAGGCGGTCGCCGACCTGCGCGCCGTGGCGGAAGAGCCCTCGCTGGCCACGCCCGCCGCGATCAGGGCGCTCGGACCGGCGGCCCATGCCCGCTACCGCGAGCGGCGCGAGATCGCGCATCGAGACCACGGGACGAACTTGGAGCGTCACCATGCAGCGCTTGAGGCGGTCCTGGCGCGGCCCGACTGCCGCATGACCGATGACGAGAGCTTGTATCCAGGTGAAGTCGTCAACCTGGCAGCGCGCGATCCCGATCAGAAGGCTGCCACGGCCCTGCTTCTCATCCGGGTGCTCGCCAGGGGTGACGGCATGTCGAACGCCGAGTTTCGCTGGAGGGGGCACGCCGCCCGGTACCGCGAACTGGACGACCCATGGCGCCGACCGATCCTCGCCGCGTTCCGCCACTGCTACGAGGCGTTTGGCGTTCTCGACAGGATCGGCCCCGACAGGCACCGCAGCCTCGACAAGCGCCTGCCCTGGTTTCCGGCCTGAAACGAAAAAGCCCGCACGCGGTGGTGCGGGCTTCGATCCGGTGCGCGGTTGCCGGGGTCAGGCAGGCGCGTCGTCGTCCTTGCGGCGGCGGCGGGCGATAAGGGCGGCGAGACCCAGGCCACCGACCAGGAGGGGCAGCGTCGCGGGGACCGGCACCTCGGCCGAAATGTTGTCGAAGGCGAGGCCGATACCGGCGTCGGAGGTGACAACGATCGAGAACGACGAGATGAAGCCGACACCCGACAGGGTCAGCTTCGGTGCGAGCAGGAGACCGTTACCGGCCGAGCCCTGCGGGGCGATGTTGATTACCTGTGTCCCAAGCGAGCCATTCACGGTGGCCGTCACGGCCTCGGTCCGGTCGAGGTCGAGAACGTCGAAGGACAGCTCGCGCACCGGCCCGCTGACGACACCAGCCAGCGTGGCGTCCGGTGCGACACCATTGTCCGCGAAGAAGGCCTGCCCGATGAAGAAATCACCGACCTCGGCCGCATCAGGCGCGAACAGCTGATCAGCGTTAGCGCCGAAAAACGCATCGACGGGTTCACCAACGTCGCCCACGATGTTCTGGTTACTCGTGACGCCACCGACATTCTGCGTGAGATCGATGGACGCGAAGCCGAAATCGAGCGAACTGACGACATCGCCGTTGCTGAAACCGGTCTCAAAATCCACCGTCGCGGCCTTGGCCGGCGCCCATGCCAAGATCGCCATCGCCGCAATGAGCATTGATCGCATGCTCGAACCCCCGTTCCATCGCTTGCCTCGGAGTTACCAAATTCTGAGCGGGTGCAAAACAAATATCACGGCAGCCGGCGCGGGATTTTCCCCACCAAGCGGTAAAATCCCGCGGTTTAACGATATCTTGCCACTCTGGGTTGAGCGTCGCGGCCGGTCTGCCTGCATATCGGGCACTGCGGTGCCGCCGGAACGCCGCACCATGTCCGTACTTCGTCCGAGTCGGGGCAGCGTGCCCAGGCTTCCGGCCCGCTTTCGGCCCGCTTCTGGGCAGCCCCGGGCCGCGTGGCGTAAGGTGTTGCGCGGCGCCGCGGCTTGGCGCAGGACCGGCGGTAGAGCAGGTGCCGGCCATGACCCTCCGGGGGCATGTGGACGGGCAGGAGGACAGTGATGCACAGACGCAGCTTTATCGGCCTTGCCGCCGGCCTGCCGGGGCTCATTGCGCTGCCCGCCGCGGCGCAGCAGTTCTCGGGCGCCGATGCGCGGGATCTCGCCCGCGTCACCAACTACCTGAACGGCACCACGACGCTCGAGGGCGCCTTCGTCCAGGTGGCGCCGAACGGCGACGTCTCGACGGGCGACTTCTTCCTGCGCCGCCCCGGGCGCATCCGCTTCGAGTACGACCGGCCGAACCCGGCGCTGGTGGTGGCCGACGGCACCTGGGTCGCGGTGATCGACCGGGGCGCCGGCACGCTCGACCGCTACCCGCTGGGCCAGACGCCGCTCGACCTGCTGTTGCGCGACCGGGTGGACCTGCGGGGCGAGGGCGCGATCACGGCCATCGTGCGGGCGAACGAGCGCATCCGCATTACCGCGATCGACCCCGACGCGCCGGACCAGGGCTCGATCACGATGGTCTTCTCCGACAGCCCGCTGCAGCTGCGCCAGTGGGTGGTGATCGACGCGCAGGGGCTGGAGACGACGGTCGCGCTGTCTGAGATGCGCGCCAATGTCCGCATCGACCCGCGCAAGTTCGTGATCGAGGACCCGGCCTGAGCCGTGGGCCGACCGGCCGGCCGGTGCCTCAGCCGAGCGTGAAGGCCGCCAGCACCGGCACGTGATCCGACGGCTTCTCCTGACCGCGCCAGGGGCGGAGCAGCCGGGCGCTGCCCGCGACCGCCTCGACACCGCGCGCCCAGACATGGTCGAGACGGCGGCCCCTGTCGGCCGCCTCCCAGTCCTTTGCCCGGTAGGACCACCAGGAATAGAGCTTCTCCGGCTCGGGCCGCTGGGCCCGCACCACGTCGATCCAGCCGCCGGCCGCCTGCGCCGCCGTCAGCGCCGCGCATTCGCCGGGGGTGTGGCTGACGATCTTGAGCATCTGCCTGTGCGACCAGACGTCGTTCTCCAGCGGCGCGATGTTGAGATCGCCCACCAGCACGGCGCGCCGCCCCGCGTCCGCCTGCCAGTCCGCCATCTCGGCCACGAAGTCGAGCTTGTGGCCGAACTTGGCATTGGCCTCGCGGTCAGGCACGTCACCACCCGCGGGGACGTAGAAGTTGTGGATCTCGGTCCCGTCCGCCAGCCGCGCGGCGACATGGCGGGCATCGCCCCTGGCGCAGAAGTCCGCGTGGCCCGCGTCCTCGAGGGCGAGGCGAGAGAGGATCGCCACCCCGTTGTAGCCCTTCTCGCCACGGGCGACGAGATGGGTGTAGCCGAGCGCGGCGAAGCGTTCGGTCGGGAACTTCTCGACCGGGCACTTGGTCTCCTGCAGGCACAGCACGTCCGGTCCCTCGGTCTCGAGGAAGCGGGCGACGAGCGCCTCGCGCAGGCGGACCGAGTTGATGTTCCAGGTGGCGATGGTGACCATGCTGCCCCGCTCGTTGACCCATTTTGGGACACCGACGCCGGCGCCGGTCGCGCTGCCCTAAACCCGACGCATTCGCGCGTAAAGCCTCGACCCATCGCCGAGGGATCGCGGAAGCGTTTCCCGAACTCGGGTCGGGCTGGTGGTGGGACCGGCGGGACGGCGCGGCGCCAAGGCGCGCGCCGCCGACACGACCCGGAGCCTGGGCGGTGCCGGCGGGCATTTGAGCGAGGCCCGACGGCACCGCCCCACAGGGCACCCGGCACCATGGCCCCGGCCATGGGGCATGCGCGATGATCTCTTGCGGAAATGGAAGCGCCCGACGCTTAGGGGGGAGCGTCGGGCGCCGGCCATCGGGCCTGGGGGACGAGGAGAGGGGGCTCTCGTCCCAATGGCAGCCGGGATGAGGGGGGATCCGCTGCCACGGATAGAATAAGGG
>JBCBPG010000380.1:0-4977 GCA_039820865.1 Pseudomonadota bacterium | reverse complement strand
CCCCCGCGCCCCGGTCGGACGGCTCCGACGCCGGGATGGGACCCCGTGCGGTGATCAGACGACGCGGAGATAGGCGTCGTATTCGATATCGGGAACGCGGGTCATGAGGGTGGCACGCTCCTGGCGCTTCATGGCGGCATAGACGCGGGCGAACTCGGCGCCCAGCCAGCCGGCGACGAAGCCACTGTCGGAGAAGCGCGCCTCGGCCATCGCCCAGGAGAGCGGCAGGGGCGTGCCGTCTCCCGGCCCCGCCTCGGCCGGGATCGGGGCGGGCGGCACGGCGCCGGCCTCGATGCCCGCCAGCGCGCCGGCCAGTACCGCGGCTGCCAGCAGGTAGGGGTTGGCATCGGCCCCCGCGAGCCGCGCCTCGAGCCGCGCGGCCGGGCCCGTCGTCTCCGGCACGCGCACGGCGACGCCGCGGTTGTCGTACCCCCAGGCGGCGACCATGGGGGCGTAGCTGCCGGGGGCGAAGCGGCGATAGCTGTTCAGGTGCGGCGCCTGGACCAGCATCGCCTCGCCGAGGCTGTCCAGCACGCCCGCCACGGCCGAGGCCAGGAGGGGCGAGAGCACGCCGTCGCCATGGGCCACCACGTCCCCTTCGCCGAAGACGGGCCGGCCCGCACCGTCCTTCAGCGAGAGATGCAGGTGCTGCCCGCTGCCGGCCATGTCGCCGAAGGGCTTGGCCATGAAGCTCGCATCCAGCCCCGCCTTGCGCGCCACGCCCCGCACCGCCCGGCGCAGCGCCACCACGTGGTCGCAGGCCGAGAGGGGGTCGTCGGTATGGGCGAGGTTGATCTCGAACTGGCCGGGCCCGAACTCGCAGATCGCCGTCTCGGCCGGGGCGCCCAGCGCCCGCGCGGCCGCGCCGATCTCGCCCAGCACCGGCTCGAAGGCCCGCACCACCTCCATGTCATAGACCTGCGCGCGACGCAGGCGCCCGCCCGCCAGCGGGTTCTTCGGCGGCAGCGGGCGCTCGGCATCGATCAGGTAGAATTCCAGCTCCAGCGCCATGACCGGCGTGAAGCCCATCGCCCGCGCCCGGTCGAGCACGCGCATCAGCACGCCACGCGGGTCGATCTCGGCGACCGGCGGTGGGGTGTCGCCCCTGGGCTGCTCGGACAGCATGCACTGCACCTGCAGCGTCGGCCGCCGCGCCCAGAGCATCGGCGCGATACTGTCCACGATCGGCAGCATCAGCCCGTCGGGATCGCCGCGCTCCAGCGCCAGCCCGGCCTCGGGCACGTCGGTGCCGAAGACGTCGAGCGCGAGCGAGGAGATCGGCAGGCGCATCCGCCCCTGCCCCAGCTTGCCGAGCATCTCGATCGGCACCAGCTTGCCGCGCGCGACGCCGTTGAGGTCGGTGGCATAGACCTCGGCGACCTCGGCCCCAGGCTGGGCGGCGCGCACCTCGGTCAGCCGCGCCTCGAACCCGGCCGCGTCGGCCACGCCCCCCGCTGGCGCATCGAGGCTCATGCCGCAGCCCCCCGGGCGGAGGCCCCCTCGGCATAGAGGCAGACCAGCGCCAGCGCGATCGTCGCCCCGGCCAGCGCGGTGATCTCGGCATGGTCGTAGGGCGGCGAGACCTCGACCACGTCCATCCCGACGACGTTCACCGGCGTGCCGCCGGCCGTGCCCAGCCGCCGGATGATCTCGCGCGCCTGCCAGGTCGAGAGCCCGCCGCAGACCGGCGTGCCCGTCCCCGGTGCCACCGAGGGGTCGAGCGCGTCGATGTCGAAGGTGACATAGGCCGGGTTGTCGCCCACCACCTCGCGGATCTTGGCCACCGTCGCGTCGATCCCGCCCTCGTGCACCCGGTTGGCGTCCCAGACCACGAAGTCCGAAGGGTCGGTATAGGTCGTGCGGATCCCCACCTGGATCGAGCGCTTTGCATCCACGATTCCCTCGCGCGCCGCGTGGTAGAACATGGTGCCGTGGTCGATGCGGCCCTCGTCGTCGTGGGCGGTGTCACAGTGCGCGTCGAACTGGATCAGCGAGAGCCCGTTCCCGTGCTTCGCCGCGTGCGCCTTCAGCGCCGGGTAGGTGGTGAAATGGTCGCCGCCGAGCGCCAGTACCGCCGCGCCCTGCCCCAGGACATGGGCGATCACGGCCTCGATCGCGGCCGGCACCGTCTCGGGGCGGCCGAAGTCGAAATGGATGTCGCCCCAGTCGGCGACCGCCAGACGCTCGAACGGGTCGAAGGGCGAGGGCCAGGCGTGGCTCCAGGCCAGCTGGGTCGAGGCCGCCCTGATCGCCCGCGGCCCGAAGCGGCAGCCCGGCCGGTTCGAGACCGCCGTGTCGAAGGGCACGCCGACCACCGCGAGGTCGATGCCCGCGAGGTCGCGCGCCAGCATCCGCCGGCAGAAACTGGGCACGCCCGAATACATCTGCTCGTCATGCGTCACCGCGCCCGGGCCGTCGGCGGTAAAGGCATAGTCCTTGCGAAAGTCGCTGCTCATGGCGCATGCCCCTTGCCGTCGGCCCGCCGATCCCGTCGGATAGGGCTGTCTGTGATCACAAGCGACACTGATCACCGCCCGACGTCGATGGCAAGATGCCGCGGCGGCGTCTGATCAAGGAGGGCGGCATGACCCCCTGGACCCCGACCGCGCCCGAGGACGAGGCGGCGACCGCGCATGAGCGCGTCTACCGCCGGCTGCGCGGCGCGATCCTGGCCGGCACGCTGGCGCCCGGCCAGGCGCTGACGCTGCGCGGGCTGGCGGCGGACATGGACACCTCGATGACGCCGGCGCGCGAGGCGGTGCGGCGGCTGGCGGCCGAGCGGGCGCTCGCGCTGACGCCCTCGGGCCGCATCACCGTGCCGCTGCCCGATGCCGCGCGGCTTGACGAGCTGTTCGAGGCGCGGCGCCTGCTGGAACCCGCGCTGGCCCGACGCGCCGCGCTGGCCGCGGCCAGGGCACGCACGGCCCGCGCGCTGGCCGAGGTGCTCGCCGCCCATGACGACGCGCTGGCGCAGGCGGTCGAGGCCGGCGACGGCGCAGGCTATGTCGCCGCCAACGCCGCCTTTCACGGCACGCTCTACCGCGTGGCCGAGGCACCGGCCCTGATGGCGCTGGTCGAGAGCATCTGGCTCCAGTCCACCCCCGTCATGCGCCGGGTCTATGGCGTCGTCGGCACCCGCGCGCTCGAGGACCATCACGCCGCCGCGATTGCCGCGCTGCGCCGGGACGATGCCGAGGCGCTGGCCGATGCGATCGAGCGCGACGTCGCCCAGGGTGCGGCGCTGGCGGCCGAGGCGGCCCTTGACCCGGACAGCTTGTGATCACAAAAGACGGGTGACGACGGCCCGACTCTGCCGTTCCCCGCTTCCGACACCCCGAGCCCTGCGCGCGTCGCCGACGCGGCGCAGGCGGTTGACCGAGGACCCGCGACCATGACGCTCAACCTGCGCGAGACGGCGGCCTACCAGGCGATGGACGCCGCCCATCACTGGCACCCCTTCACCGATACCGCGGCGCTGGCGGCCAAGGGTGCGCGCGTCTTCGTCTCGGCCGACGGCGTGTGGCTGACCGACAGCGAGGGCAACCGCATCATGGACGGCATGGCCGGGCTCTGGTGCGTCGCCGTCGGCTATGGCCGCGCCGAGATCGTCGAGGCCGTGACACGCCAGATGCACCAGCTGTCCTACTACAACACCTT
This sequence comes from Pseudomonadota bacterium, assembly GCA_039820865.1. Taxonomy (GTDB): domain Bacteria; phylum Pseudomonadota; class Alphaproteobacteria; order Rhodobacterales; family Rhodobacteraceae; genus Thermohalobaculum. The sequence continues at coordinate 1,320 of JBCBPG010000380.1, read as the reverse complement.
CTTCCAGTGCACCCACCCCGCCGCGGCCGAGTTCGCCGAGGCACTGGCCGCCGTGGCGCCCGAGGGCGTGAACCGCGTCTTCTTCGCCAATTCGGGGTCGGAGGCGAACGACACGATCTTCCGCCTCGCCCGCGTCTACTGGGATGCGATGGGCCAGCCGAAGCGCAAGAAGTTCATCGCCCGCAAGAACGCCTATCACGGCTCGACGGTCGTGGGCGCCTCGCTCGGCGGCATGGGGGCGATGCACGGCCAGTCGGGCCTGCCGATCGCCGATATCGTGCACATCCCCCAGCCCTACTGGTTCGGCGAGGGGCGCGAGACGGGCATGACCCCGGCCGAGTTCGGCCGCGCCCGCGCCGCCGAGCTGGAGGCCGCGATCCTGGCGGAGGGTCCCGACACCATCGCCGCCTTCATCGGCGAGCCGATCCAGGGCGCCGGCGGCGTCGTCATCCCGCCCGAGACCTACTGGCCCGAGATCCAGCGCATCTGCGACAAGTACGGCATCCTGCTGGCGGTCGACGAGGTGATCTGCGGTTTCGGGCGCACGGGCGCCTGGTGGGGCTCGGACACCTTCTCGATCCGCCCCGACCTGATGACGATCGCCAAGGCGATGACCTCCGGCTACATCCCCATGGGCGGCGTGATGATCTCGGACCGCGTGGCCGAGCCGGTGATGGCCCATGCCGGCGAGTTCTTCCACGGCTACACCTATTCCGGCCACCCCGCCGCCTGCGCCGCCGGTCTCGCCAACCTCGCCATCATGCGCGAGGAGCGGCTGGTCGAGCGCGTGGCCGACGACATCGGCCCCTATCTCCAGGCGCGCTGGGCAACGCTGGCCGACCACCCGCTGGTCGGCGAGGTACGGATGACCGGCCTGATCGGCGCGGTCGAGCTTGTGGCCGACAAGACGACGCTCGCCCGCTTCGCTCCGGAGGTCGGGGCCGGGATGCGCTGCCGCGACCTCTCGGTCGAGCACGGCCTCGTCATGCGCGCCGTCGGCGACAGCATGGTCATCGCACCCCCGCTGGTGATCAGCCGCGAGGAGTGCGACATCCTGGTCGAGAGCGCCCGCGCCACCCTCGACACGCTGGCCGATGCGCTGACCCGCGAGGGCGCCGGCCCCGCCTGACGCCGCCCCTGACGGAGCGCCTGACGCCGGCCCTCAGGCAACGGCCTGCGGGCTGGCCCGGTCACAGCCGCGCGCGTCTCGGCGCTGCCCGGGTGACTGACCACGGCCCCTGCGGGGCGGGGCGCGCCCGGACCGGTCGGCTAGGCGACGATCAGGTAGTGCTTGCGCAGCGTCTCGGTGATCTCCCAGGT
>JBCBPG010000379.1:0-4979 GCA_039820865.1 Pseudomonadota bacterium | reverse complement strand
GTCGGCCTCGCTCTCCAGCGCGGCCGCCAGCACCGCAGCGCTCACCGCCTCGCGCCGGCGGTCGAGGCGGCCCGCAGCCGAAAGGCGGGCCGCGGCCTCCTCCTCGGCGAAGAGCGCCAGCACATGGCCCGCGCTCGCGGCCGTGGCGCGCAGGCGCAGATTGACCGAGGGCGCCGAAAGGTCCCCCCCCGGCGTCGCGCCCTCCAGCGTCTCCGCCGAGACGAGCCCGGCCTCGGTCTCGATGAAGGCACCGCTCTCGCCGCAGCGCAGATCGCGCCCCTCGAAGGCGCCGACGACGGCGCGGGCCCAGAGCGCGCCCTCGCGCCCGGCCTCGGCCCCCGCGCCCGCCAGGCTCTTCAGCGCCGCCTGCTGCGCGCCGAAATCGCCCGAGCAGATCTCGGCCAGGATGCCGGACCGGTCCTGCGCGGGCGCGACCGCGGGCAGGAGCAGCGCCAGCATGGCGAGGAGGGCCGCAAGACGGGGCATGGGCGGTGGCCTCGGGGTAGCGGGGAAAGGGGCCGGGCGATCACCCGCCCGGCCGGGGATCGTCAGGCGTTCATGTAGGGGCTGAACGGCACCGGCTCGGGCGTGCCCTCGGACTGCCACAGGATGTCGTAGCCCTGCGCCTCGTTCAGCGAGCCGATGAAGACGCCGCGCTTCACGTAGTTGTTCTCGGCGGTCATCGAGATCTCGTAGCCCGACGGACAGGCGAAGGTCAGCCCGGCCGAGGCCTCGCGCACCGCCGGCACGTCGAACGAGCCCGCCTTCTCGGCCGCCATCGCCCAGAGATGCACGCCGTCATAGGTCGAGACCATCGGATCGATCGCGACGTCGGGACGGAACGGCACGTCGTTGGCGCCGACATAGGCCGCCCAGTTGGCCAGGAACTCCTGGTTCCGCGGACCGGCGGCGTTCTGCAGATAGGCCCAGCAGTTGAGGTGGCCGACCAGCTCGGTCGTGTCGAGGCCCTCGAAATCTGCCTCGACCGCGTCGAGACCCAGCACCGGCACGTCGAAGGCGGCGATGCCCTGGTTCACGAACTCGCGGAAGAAGTCGGGGATCGAGTTGCCGACAACCGTCAGCACCACGATCGGCTGGCCGCCCGGCTGGTCGGCAAAGGCGCGGATCTCGTTCACCAGCGTCTGGAAGTTCGAATGCCCGACGGGCACGTATTCCTCGCGCCAAGCCGAGGCCTCGATGCCCTTCTCGCCCCAGTAGCCCTTGAGCTGCTGGTTGATCGTGCGCGGCCAGACATAGTCCGAACCCAGCATGAAGAACCGCTTGGCCGAGCCGCCCTCCTCGCTCATCAGGTAGTCGACCGCCGGCAGCACCGAGGAGGACGGCGGCGAGTTCAGGTAGACGACGTTCTTCGAGTTCTCCTCGCCCTCGAAGTGCAGCGGGTAGTAGAGCAGCGCGTCGTTCTGCTCGACCACCGGCAGGACCGACTTGCGGCTGACCGAGGTCCAGCAGCCGAAGAGCGAGGCGACCTCGTCCTGGGCGATCAGCTGGCGGCCGAGCTGGGCATAGAGCGGCCAGTCCGAACCCGGATCGGTCACCACCACCTCGACGGTCTTGCCCAGCACGCCGCCGGCGGCGTTGATCTCCTCGGCCGCCATGCGGGCGACGTAGTTCAGCCGGCCCTCGATGTTGGCCATCGTGCCCGACGACGAGAACAGGCAGCCGATCTTCACCGTGTCGGCGGCATGCGCGCGACGGATGAGACCGGGCATGGGCACGGTTGACGCTGCGGCGCCGAGCGCGGTGGCGCCCAGCCCCTTGATGACGGAACGACGGTGCATCGCTCACTCCTCTCCTGTGACGAGCCTTCTTTTCGCCGCCTAAGCGATGACGCATTGCGATATGCCGACAAGGGGTGAAGCAATTTTTTCGAGCATTTTCTGGTATTTGCGGAAATTTCACGCAAAAGCCTATTTGGAATGCCATCCATCTGACCAACGATGCGGCAGCGTGGGCCAGGCGCGTCCCGCCAGGCGGAAGGCGTGCTTCCGCCACGGCGACCGGGCGGTTCCGGGAGCAGGCGAGTCGGCGGGAGGCTCAGACCGGCGAGACGCCGTTCACGTTCAGGAAGACCGAGTAGAGCGAGGTCGTGCCGCAGATGAAGAGCCGGTTGAGCTTGGGTCCGCCGAAGCAGACATTGCCCACCATCTCGGGGATCCGCACCTTGCCGATCAGCCGGCCCTCGGCGTCGAGGCAGTGCACGCCATCGGCGGCCGAGCTCCAGATCCGCCCCTCGCGGTCGAAGCGGAAGCCGTCGAAGACGCCCGCCGTGCACTCGGCCAAGAGCTCGCCCGGCCCGAGGCTGCCATCCGCCCGAACCGCGTGGCGGCGGATATGGCGCGGCCCGTCCGGGTCGTGGGTGATGCCGGTATCGGCGATGCAGAGGAAGGCGCCATCGGGCGAGAAGGCGAGGCCGTTCGGTTTGACGTAGTCGTCCGCCGCGATCGCGATGCTGCCGTCGGGCGCCACGCGGTAGACATGGCAGGCGCCGATCTCGCTCTCGGCCCGCTCCCCCTCGTAATCCATCAGGATCCCGTAGCTGGGATCGGTGAACCAGACCGCCCCGTCCGCGGCCACGACCACGTCGTTGGGCGAGTTCAGCCGCCTGCCCTCGAACCGGTCGGCAATCACCTCGATCCGCCCGTCATGATGGGTGCGGGTCACCCGCCGCGTCAGGTGCTCGCACGAGACCAGGCGCCCCTCGCGGTCCACCGTGTGGCCGTTGGTGTTGTTCGCGGGCTCGCGGAAGACCGAGACCGAGCCGTCGGTCTCGTCATAGCGCAGCATCCGGTTGTTGGGGATGTCGGACCAGACCAGGTAGCGCCCGGCCGCGAACCAGGCCGGCCCCTCGGACCAGCGCGCGCCGGTCCACAGCCGCTCGACCCGGGCATGGCCGATCAGGCAGGCCCCGAAGGCCGGGTCAAGGATTTCGAAGCCCGTGCCCTCGATCACGCCGAACATTGCCCTCTCCTTCCGTGTCGTCGCCCGGACGGCGCATGCCCCAGCCATGGGGCGGCATGCCGTTGCCGGGATGGCCCGGGTCGTCACCCCAGATCGCCTGGTAGGTGTCGATCGCCATGCCGCGGCGCTGCAGCGCCACGAAGGCGGCCACCAGCGCCGCCCACCATGAAACCAGCGCCAGCCACATCCAGACCGGCGCGTTCGCGGACCACAGGCCGAGCAGCATCACCGCGACCCCGAGCGCGAGGGCGACATAGCCGCCTGCCTTGTGCGCGGCCTCGAAGAGCCGCCGCCTGCGCGTCATGTCGTAGTGATCGCCGCGCAGCGATCCGTCAGGTGCCGGCGTCGTCGGCCCGCCCTTCGAGCCGCGCAGGACGCCCATCAGCACCTGCGCCGCCAGCACGAGCATGAGGACATAGCCGAGGATCACGTGCGGGTGGTCCAGCTTGCGCTCGGGCGACCACATGATGGCGAGGCCGACCAGCGTGCAGAGCGCGATCACCGCGGCGCCGATCAGGTGGCCGTGCCACCAGGTCCGGTTGTCCAGCTCGCGCGGCCAGTCCTGCCCCGGCATGATCTTGTAGAACCGCGCGCCCAGCACCGAGAGCGGCGCCACCACGCCCCAGCCCAGCACCATGAGCCGCCCATGCCACGAGACCGCCAGACCGACCTCGTGCGCCCTCAGCGGGTCGATGGGGGAGAGGAGCCACTCCAACCCGCTATCCCTTGACCGCGCCGGCGGTCATGCCGGTGATGATCTGGCGCGAGGCGAACAGCGTGAAGATGATCGGCGGGATCGCGAGCAGCATGCCCGTCGCCATGATCACCCCCCACTCGACGTTGAACTCGCTCATGTTGTTCACGATGAGGATCGGGACCGTCTTGGTGTTGCGGTCGGACAGCGCCGAGGCGAGCAGGTATTCGTTCCAGGCGATGCGGAAGGTGAAGATCGCCGCCGCCGCCAGCCCCGGCTTGATCAGCGGCAGGACCACCAGGAAGAACACCTGGAAGGGCCCGGCGCCGTCGACGCGGGCGGCCTCCTCCAGCGAGCGGGGCACCTGGACGATGAAGCTCTGCAGGATCCAGATCACGAAGGGCAGGTTCATCGCGACATAGATCAGGATGATGCCCGAATGCGTGCCCGCCAGGCACACGTCGCCCCGCCCGCCGAAGACCTCGCGGATCGCGCCCCCGATCAGGCCGTCGCGATCCAGGCAGAACTCGTTGTTCCAGAGGCCGAAGACCGGGACCAGCAGCACCGCGGGCGGTACCATGCGCACCATCAGCGTGGTGACCGAGGCGGTGTCGCGCCCCATGAAGCGAAAACGCACCAGCGCATAGGCCGCCATGCAGCCGATCACCAGCGTCAGCGCGGTCGAGATCAGCGCGATGATCAGCGAGTTGATGAAGGCGCCCCCGAACTTGAGCGCGCAGAAGTCCAGGTGCTCGGGCTCGTACCAGAGCAGGTCGCAGAGCGCGGTCTCGTAGTTCCGGATCGTCGGCAGGAACAACAGCCCCGTGGCACCGGAGGTGATGTCGACATCCAGCTTGAAGCTGTTGATCAGCATCAGCAGCACCGGGCCGACCGACATGAACACCAGCACGGCCAGCAGTGCGAAGAAGGCGGGGTTGGCGCGGTTCTCCATCACCCGTCCTCCTCGACGGCCATGCGCAGGCGCGCGGCCCGGGCCTCCTGCCAGCGCGCGAAGGCGACCATGCCCAGCGTCAGGACCAGGAGCAGGATCAGCAGGTAGTTGGACATCGCCGCCGCCACGCCCAGCTCGCGGAACTCGGTCGCCGTGCGCGAGATGCGCAGCGCCAGGATCTCGGTCGACAGCCCCGGCCCGCCCTCGGTCATCACCAGGATCACCTCGAGCACCTTGAAGGCGTCGATCAGGCGCAAGAGCGCCGTGACGATCAGCACCGGCATCATCAGCGGCAGCTTGATGTACCAGATCTGCTGCCAGGCGGTGGCGCCGTCGATCCGCGCGGCCTCGAGC
>JBCBPG010000378.1:0-4986 GCA_039820865.1 Pseudomonadota bacterium | reverse complement strand
CTTCTCGGATCTCGAGATCACGGCCGCGCTCAACATCGGGCCGGACGTGCTGTTCGGTGCCGAGATCGTCGACCACGACCCGATCAACCAGGAACTCTACGTCACCTCGAACGATGGCGTGCAGGTGTTCTCGGTCGATCCGGCGACGCTCGGCGACGAGCTTGGCCTGATCGACCCGACCGTGGACGGCGCAAGCGACAGTGCCATCACCACGGTCGCGACCAAGAACGGCATCATCGCCATGGGCGTGCCGGGCGCGGACGAGCAGGCCGACGGGCAGGTCTTCTTCTACGAGAGCGGCACGCTGAACTTCCTCGGCGCCGTCACCGTGGGCCCGCTGCCCGACAGCCTGGCCTTCAACGACGCCGGCACCCATGTGGTGGTGGCGAACGAGGGCGAGAGCGCGGGCGGCGAGAACGAGCCGGCGGCCGATCCGAACCCCGAGGGCTCGGTCTCGGTCATCGCGCTGAACCTCGCCGACGTTTCGGCCAGCACGGTCACCACGATCGGCTTCGACGCCTTCACCGACGAGGCGCTGGAGGCGGCGGGCATCCGCATCAACCCGGCCGCGCCCTCGGCCCAGGCCGATCTCGAGCCCGAGTTCGTGGCGATCGACGGCAACACCGCGCTGATCTCGATCCAGGAGAACAACGCGCTGGCGGTGATCGACGACGTCACCAGCTTCACCGGCTTCTCCGACCTCTTCACCGCGGGCGCGGTCGACTTCTCGCAGAACGCGGGGCTCGACCCGACCAACGACGACGAGGCGATCCGGATCGACAACTTCGACATCTTCGGCCTGCGGATGCCGGATGCGATCGACGTGGTCGAGATCGGCGGTGCGACCTACTACGTCACCGCCAACGAGGGTGACGGGCGCGGCGACGATCCCTTCGTGGACGGTGGCGACATCGCCCGTGGCGAGGACCTGCTGGCGCTCAACATCGACGGGAGCGAGGCCATGGGGGTCGGCACGCTGGTCGACCCGGCCCTGCTGGCGAGCGTGGCGGCGACGATCAACGGTGTCGACGTCACCTTCGAGGAGGCGCTCGGCGACGACCTGATCCTCGGCCGGCTCGAGTTCTCGGTGATCGACGGCGACACCGACGGCGACGGCGACCTGGACGAGCTGTTCGCCTTCGGCGGCCGGTCGTTCACGATCTTCGACGAGAGCGGCAACGTCGTCTTCGACAGCGGCTCGGACTTTGAGGAACTGACCGCCGTCCTCGACCCGTCCCGCTTCAACGCGGACGACGACGATGACGACCAGGGCAACCTGATCCGCGAGTTCGACAACCGCTCGGACGATGCGGGGCCGGAGCCGGAGGGCGTGGTCACCGGCCAGATCGGCGACAAGACCTATGCCTTCATCGGGCTGGAGCGGTCCTCGGGCGTGATGGTCTATGACATCACCGATCCGACCGCGCCGGTGTTCCAGGAGTACCTGCTGCCGGACGACAACCCGGACGGGGTCGAGAACTTCAACCCCGAGGGGCTCAAGTTCGTCAGCGAGGCCGACAGCCCGCTGGGCGTGCCGCTGCTGCTGGTCAGCTACGAGGTGTCGAACAACATCGTCGTCTACACGCTGGAGCCGGCGGCCGACGACACCCAGACGCTCTCGATCAGCGAGATCCAGGGCTCGAGCGACTTCTCGGCGCTGGGCGAGACGCCGGTGCTGGGTGTCGACGACATCAGCCCCTTCGACGGCCAGGAGGTCACCACCACAGGCATCGTCACGGCGGTGTTCCAGGGCGAGGACAGTCTCGGCGGCTTCTACATCCAGTCGCCCACCGATGACGGCGATCCGCTGACCTCGGAGGGCATCTTCGTCGCCTCGACCGACCCGGTGGTCGAGGGCGACGCGGTCACCGTGACCGGCACCGTCACCGAGGTCGACGGCGAGACCCGGGTCGTGGCCAGCGGGGTCAGCATCACGTCGAGCGGCAACGCGCTGCCCGAGGCGGTGACGATCAACCTCGGCGTGGGCGAGGTCGATGTCGCGCTCGACACCGATGGCGATTACGTCGCGAACCTCGAGCAGTACGAGGGCATGCTCGTCACCATCGACGAGCCGCTCTCGATCACCGAGCTCTTCCAGCTCGACCGCTTCGGCACGGCGCGCCTCAGCTCGGAGGGCCGCCTCGATCAGTTCACCGAGAACAACGCGCCCGACCAGGCCGGCTTCGACCAGCACCTGCAGGATGTCGCCGCCCGCTCGATCGTGATCGACGACGGCCGCACCGACCAGAACCCCGACCCGCTGCTGGCGCCGACGGGGCAGGGCGAGGCGGTGACCGCCGATGCGGGCTTCCGCATGGGCGACACGCTCGACCAGGTGACGGGCGTGCTGAGCTACAGCGAGGACCCGACCGGGTCCGAGGAGCCGGAGTTCCGCATTCACCAGCCGACGGCCGAGTTCACGGTCGAGAACCCGCGCCCCGAGGAGCCCGAGGACGTGGGCGGCACGCTCAAGGTGGCGGCGTTCAACGTGCTGAACTTCTTCACCACGCTGGACACCTTCCCCGGTGACGAGGGCGTTGGCTCGGACCAGAGCCAGGACCCGCGCGGCGCCGACACCAACCCGCAGAACGCGCGTGACGGGGTGGGGCCGCTCGACGAGTTCGAGCGCCAGCTCGACAAGCTGGTCGCGGCGATCGTCGCGATCGATGCCGATGTCCTCGGCCTCGTCGAGATCGAGAACGACTTCCTGCTCGGCGGTCTCTCGCCGACCGACCAGTCGGCCGTGGGCGACCGGGACATCGCGATCCAGGAGCTGGTCACCGCGATCAACGCGGTGGCGGGCGAGGGCACCTACGAGGCGGTCCTGCCGGATGGCGAGTTCGTCGGCACCGACGCGATCTCGACCGGCATCATCTACAAGCCGGCCGCGGCGACGCCGGTGGGCGAGACGGCGGTGCTGGTCTTCGAGGAGGCGACCAGCGACGCGACGCAGCTGGTGGCCGACGCGGTCGCGCCGGGCGAGGTGGGCGACTTCCCGCGCAACCGCCCGGCGGTCGCGGCGACCTTCGAGGATGCCGAGGGCGGCCAGGTCACGGTGGCGGTCAACCACTTCAAGTCCAAGGGTGACAGCGGGCTGGAGGACGCGATCGAGGTCGGCGAGGCCGCGGTCGCGGCCGGCACGCTGGACCAGGGCGTGCTGGACGCGCTGCTGGCCGATCCCAACGTCGACCAGAACGACGGCGCGGGCTTCTGGAACGCGGTCCGCACCGAGGCGGCGGCCGAACTGGCGGCCTGGCTCGAGACCAACCCGACCGGTGTCGAGACCGAGAACCAGCTGATCGTGGGCGACCTCAACAGCTATCCCGAGGAGACCCCGATCACGACGCTCGAGGCCGCCGGCTTCGTCAACACCGTCGAGGCGATCGGCGACGAAACGCCGACCTTCGTCTTCGACGGCCAGAACGGCACGCTGGACTACGCGCTGGCCAGCGCCGCGCTGATCGACGACGTGACGGGGGCGACGGTCTTCGCGACCAATGCCGACGAGGCCGACGTCTTCGACTACAATCTCGAGTTCGGTCGCGACCCGGCGCTCTTCACCGCCGACCAGTTCCGCGCCTCGGACCACGACCCGGTCATCGTCGGCCTCGACCTCGGCGGGGACGGCGGCACCGGCGGCGGTGGCGAGAACGAGATCGTCGGCACGCCGGGCAGCGAGGTGGTCGCGGGCACGGATGCGGACGAGACCTTCATCGAGTTCGCCGCCGGCTCGGACCGCGACGTGCTGACGCTGGGCGGCGGCGCCGACACCGTGATCTACGACGGCCAGTTCGAAGACGGGGTGCGGGGCACGCTGCGCATCGCGGACTTCACGGTCGGCGAGGACACGATCTCGGGCCTCACGCTGGACGACATCAACAGCAGCCGCGTGATCGGCGGCGCGACGGATGCGGCGGACACGCTGATCCTGCGCCTCGGCGACGACGGCGACCGCCTGTTCGTCCGCGGTGCCGACGAGATCTCGGACCTGTTCGGCATGGTCTGATCCGGCGCCGCCCGCGAGGGTGGCGATTGAACCAAGGCGCGGCGTCCCGGCACCTATCCGGGGCGCCGCTGACGTTCAGGGGCGCAGCGGCGCCAGGGGCGTCGCGCATCGCGCAGGGGTGAGCGGACGGGCGAGGGGCTGGCGATGTGCCCCGCGGCCCGCTAGGGTCCCTGCTGCCTGTCGCGTCCACCGGGCGCGGCGGCCAAGCGCAGGGCGGCGTTCACGCTTTGGCGCGACGATCGCGGCAGTGCCATGGGGGTGGCGCGGCCGGCGGATGACGGCGGGGATGGGCGGCGCAGGGTCGGCCGGGCAGCGAGATGCCCGCGACCAGGCGAGAACGACGCACGGAACAAGACGCACGGAACGGGGCGGTCATGCGTAAGGAACTCGGACCCGCGGAGCTGCGCGCGGCGATCGGCACCTGCCGGCAACATTTCTTGTGGGTGTTCCTGTTCAGCATCTTCGTCAACCTGCTGATGCTGACCGGCCCGATCTTCATGCTGCAGACCTATGACCGCGTGCTGACCAGCCGGTCGGTCGAGACGCTGGTGGCGCTCGTGCTGCTGGTGACCTTTCTCTACGGGATGATGGGCCTGCTGGAGTATGTCCGCGGGCGCATGCTGGCGCGGGCCGGCGCGCGGTTCCAGGACCTGCTGGACAGCCGGGTCTTCATCGCCACGCTGCACAGCGCGCTGTCGCCGGCGATCCGGGCCAAGCCCAACATGGCGGCGCGCAACCTCGATTCGATCCGCCAGCTCCTCTCGGGCCCTGCGCCCTTCGCCGTCTTCGACATTCCCTGGACGCCGCTGTTCCTGGGTGTGATCTTCCTGTTCCATCCGCTGATGGGCTGGCTTGCGATCGCGGGCGGCGCGATCCTGGTGATCCTGACGGGGCTCAACCAGTACCGCTCCAAACGCCTGCAGGCCGAGGCGGCTGGCGCCTCGAACGAGGCCGAGAACCTGGGCGAGGCGATGCGCCAG
>JBCBPG010000377.1:0-4991 GCA_039820865.1 Pseudomonadota bacterium | reverse complement strand
GGGCCATGGGCTTCTGCCTCTTCAACAACGTCGCGGTCGGCGCGCATCACGCGATGGCGGCGCACGGGCTCGAGCGCGTGGCGGTGGTGGATTTCGACGTCCACCACGGCAACGGCACGCAGGACGTGTTCGAGGCCGATCCGCGGGTCTTCTTCGCCTCCTCGCACCAGTGGCCGCTCTATCCCGGCACGGGAGCGGCGCATGAGACGGGGGTGGGCAACATCGTCAACGTGCCGCTCGACGCGATGACGGGCGGGCAGGCGATGCGCCACGCCTATGAGGGCACGATCCTGCCGCAGCTGGAGGCGTTCAGGCCCCAGCTCGTGATCATCTCGGCCGGGTTCGACGCGCATGTCGCGGACCCGCTGGCCAACCTCAACTGGCTGGACAGCGACTTCGGCTGGGTCACCACGCAGATTTGCAAGGTCGCGGCCGATGTGGCAGGCGGGCGCGTGGTCTCGGCGCTGGAAGGCGGCTACGACCTCGACGGGCTGGCCGAAAGCCTGCGCGCCCATCTCGACGCGCTGATCGCCCACGCGGGCTGACCGCCCAGTGTACTCGCGGGAGGACCGGCATGTCCGGGACGGATGACATCGCGGCGATGAGCTTCGAGGCGGCGCTCGAGGAGCTGACCAAGGTGGTCGACCAGCTCGAGGGCGGCGAGGTGCCGCTCGACCGTTCGATCCAGCTCTACGAGCGGGGCGAGGCGCTGAGGACACATTGCGAGAAGGCGCTGGGCGAGGCGGAACTGAAGGTCGAGCGGATCGTTGCCCAGCGGGGCGGCGGTGCCGCGACCGAGCCGTTCGACGCCGGTTGATCGCATGATCGTCCCTGATCGCGACGGATCAATTGCCTATGACACACAATTGTGTCAGCAAAGGTTGACAGTTTGTTGTCGGCGCCGCTCACTCAGCGCCCCCAGCCGTGCCGCGCTCACGCGTGCCGTCCCGGCCAGTCGCCGGACCCATCGACGGAGGACCCGTTGACCGATCGCCCCAAGACACCGCTCCTCGACCGCGTGCACCTGCCCGCGGATCTCAAGCAGTTCACCGATGAGGAACTGGCCCAGATCGCCGACGAACTGCGCGCCGAGACGATCTCGGCCGTCAGCCAGACCGGCGGGCATCTCGGCGCCGGCCTCGGCGTGGTCGAGCTGACGTTGGCGATCCACGCGGTGTTCGACACGCCGCGCGACAAGCTGATCTGGGATGTCGGCCACCAGTGCTATCCGCACAAGATCCTGACCGGCCGGCGCGACCGCATCCGGACGCTGCGCCAGGGCGGCGGCCTCTCGGGCTTCACCAAGCGCGCCGAGAGCCCCTACGACCCCTTCGGCGCGGCGCACAGCTCGACCTCGATCTCGGCCGGTCTCGGCTTTGCGATCGGGCGCGACATGGGCTGCGAGGACGTGGGCGACGCGATCGCGGTGATCGGCGACGGCGCGATCACGGCGGGCATGGCCTATGAGGCGATGAACAATGCCGGCCATCTCGACAGCCGGCTGGTCGTGATCCTGAACGACAACGAGATGTCGATCGCACCGCCCGTGGGCGCGATGTCGGCCTATCTGGCGCGTCTGCTCAGCGGCAAGACCTACCACGACTTCCGCGAGGCGGCGAAGTCGGCGCTGGACCTGTTGCCCGCGCCCTTCCGCCAGGCGGCCGGCAAGCTCGAGGAATACGCCAAGGGCATGACCGTCGGCGGCACGATCTTCGAGGAACTGGGCTTTACCTATATCGGCCCGATCGACGGGCATGACATGAGCCAGCTGCTGCCGGTGCTGCGCAACGTGCGCAAGTACGCCGACGGCCCGGTGCTGATCCACGCGATCACCAAGAAGGGCAAGGGCTATGGCCCGGCCGAGAACGCGCCCGACACGGGGCATGCCCGCGCCAAGTTCGACGTCATCTCGGGCGAGCAGAAGAAGGCGCCGTCGAACGCGCCCTCCTATACCAAGGTCTTTGCGCAGAGCCTGATCAAGGAGGCGGAGAAGGACGACCGGGTCGTCGCCGTCACCGCCGCGATGCCCGACGGCACGGGGCTCGACGTCTTCGGCAAGCGCTTCCCCGAGCGGACCTTCGACGTGGGCATCGCCGAGCAGCACGCCGTGACCTTCTGCGCCGGCATGGCGGCGGCGGGGATGAAGCCCTTCGCGGCGATCTACTCGACCTTCCTGCAGCGCGGCTATGACCAGGTGGTGCACGACGTGGCGATCCAGCGCCTGCCGGTGCGCTTTGCCGTCGACCGTGCGGGGCTGGTGGGCGCCGATGGTGCGACCCATGCCGGGTCGTTCGACATCACCTATCTGGCGACGCTGCCCGATTTCGTGGTGATGGCGGCGGGCGACGAGGCGGAGCTGGTGCACATGGTCGCCACGGCGGCCGCCATCGACGACCGCCCCTCGGCCTTCCGCTATCCGCGCGGCGAGGGCGTGGGCGTCGAGATGCCCGAGCAGGGCAGGGTGCTGGAGATCGGCAAGGGCCGGATCCTGCGCGAGGGCACGACCATCTGTCTCCTGTCGCTCGGCGCGCGGCTGAAGGAGTGCCTGATCGCGGCCGAGGAGCTGGAGGCGCGGGGGCTGTCGACCACCGTTGCCGATGCGCGTTTCGCCAAGCCGCTGGATCGCGAGATGATCCTGCGGCTGGCGCGCGAGCACGAGGCGATCATCACGCTGGAGGAGGGCGCGATCGGCGGCTTCGCCAGCCACGTGCTGCACCTGCTGGCCGACGAGGGGCTGCTGGATGCGGGGGTCAAGATCCGCCCCATGGTCTTCCCGGACACCTTCCTCGACCAGGACAGCCCGGCGAAGATGTATGACACCGCGGCGATGAACGCGCCGCAGATCGTCGCCAAGGCGCTGGCCGCGCTGGGCCGTCTGGACGAGGCCGCCCGCGCCTGAGCGTTGCTGCCGCCCGTGCGGGCGTCCGTGCGGGTGGCCGGCCTTCGCGGGTCCCCGCCCGGTGCCGCGCCGGTAGCGGCGGGGCCCGCCCCCTTCCCCCAACCGCGTCAGGTGGCGGGGCTCGCCCTCCCGCCCGCATCAGGTGGCGGGTCGAGCCCCCGCCCGCGTCAGGTGGCAGGGCTCGCCCCCTCCCGCGTCAGTTTGGGCGCGAATCGGTGTTCTTTCGCTGAACGGAGCCGGGGGCGGGCGCAACGGCCGGTTTCTCGCCAGCCCGGGCTCGGTCGGCCCCCCGCCAGCCCCCCCCACAGCCCCCCTCCAGCCCCGCGTCGGCAGGCGCTCGCGCGGGTGGCGCGGTGCGGTCTCGGGGCCGGCGCTAGGCGGCGGGGCGGTCGTGGGTGGCGAGGTAGCGGTTCAGGCGGGTCTGCACGGCGCGGATCTCGCCGGGCGCGATGTCCGCCATGCCCCGGCGCTCGCGCGGCAGCGGTCCCGCGGGGTCCTGCGGCGCGCCCGGATGCGCGGCGGCGAGGCAGCGCGCATCCCAGCGGTAGTGCAGGGCGAGCGTCGCCTGCGCGTCCTCGGCCATCGTGACGGGGGCAGCGCCGCACCAGCCCTCGATCCCCTGTTCGCCGAGCGCCCGCGCGCCGTGGGCGAGCCCGGTCGCCCAGAGCCGACGGCGCCGCCGGTCGGCCGGGGCGCTGATGGCGATCTCCCCCGCCATCGCCAGCGCCTTCCAGCCGACAGGCGGACCGATGCCGGCGCCTGCGGCAGGCGCCCTGGCGGCGGCCGTTCCCGGGAAGGGGGTGATGCCGGGCCCCGCGACCGGCCGGTCCGCCGGGTACCGGTCGAGGCCGAGGGCGGTTAGGGCGCGGGCTGTCGCGGTCGGGTCGGCCTCGTCATGCAGGGTGAGCGTCGCCTCGGGCAGGAGGCTGGTCCAGGTCTCCACGCGCTCGGCATAGTAGGCGGCATGGCACGCGATCTCCGCGTCCACGTGATCGGCCGTGCCCCAGGGCGGCGGTGCCGCGATGTCGACATCGAGCGCCACGGCCGCCCGCGCCCGGAGCCGTGACCAGAGCGCGAGGCGGGGGGCGAGCGCGATCTCGAGCGCGACCCCCGCGCCCCTGCCGAGGGGGCGGAGGATCGTGGCGAGGCGCGGGCGCGGCAGCGCCCAGAGCGCGGCGGCGAGGACAAGTGCCTCTGCTCCGCTGCCGCCCGTCGCCGCCGACCCGGGCAGGGCGGACGGTCCCGCGGGCGCAGCGGCGCGGCCGCAGAGCAGGGCGATCTCCTCCTCGATCCGGGCGGCGCCGACGCCTGGCCAGCGGGGCATCAGGACCGAGGCCGCCACGCTCGGCCGTGCGGGGACGATGCGCCGCCCGCCGGCCGCAGGCCGGGGCGTCGCGCGCCACGCTGTCTCGGCCACCGTCGTGATCAGCCGCTCGCCCGTTCCTGTCCACAGGATGATCCGCGCCATCGTCCCTCCGCGCCTCCGCCTGCCCGCCGTCGCGACGCGCAGTGTCGGCGCTTTGGGTTAACGATCACGCCTCGCGGGCGCGGGCCACAGGGGTCGGGCCATGGGGATCGGGCCACAGGGGTCGGGCCGGGGGGATCGGGCGGGTGGTCGTCAAGGTTTCGGTGACGGCATCGTCAGGCTTCGCGTCACAACGATGGCACTTGGCGACAATTCCGCAACAGAGGGCGCGGAAGGCCGGGGGTGAGATCGTCTGGTTTGTTCGCGGTCGGTTTGCTCGCTTAAGCAGGTGCCTTAGTTCCTGCACGATTCCAACCTGAGGGCACCTCGATGAAGAACTCCGTCTCCCGGATCGTCCTGCTCGCCGCAGCGCTGATGCTGGCGGCATGCTCGAACTCGAGCGACTCCTCCGGGGATAACGGTGGCGGTGCGGGCGCTGGCGGTGGTGCGGGCGCCGGCGGCGGCGCTGGCGCTGGCGGCGGCGCTGGCGGTGGCGGCACGGGCGGCGGTGGCACCGGCGGCGGTGGCACGGGCGGCGGTGGCACGGGCGGCGGTGGCACGGGCGGCGGTGGCACGGGCGGTGGCACGGGCGGCGGCGGCACGGGCGGTGGCACGGGCGGCGGCGGC
>JBCBPG010000376.1:0-4994 GCA_039820865.1 Pseudomonadota bacterium | reverse complement strand
TCAGCGTGACCGTGATGCCGCCGATGCCGGGCTCGTCGCCGTTGGCGTCATCGATGTCGTTGTCGTTCGTGTCGCAGAAGTAGCGGCCCGACAGCGACCCCGGCGCGTCCTCGACCCCTGCATCGTTGTCCGGCGTGTTCTCGCCCGACACGACCGTGATGCCCTCGATCACCGACATCGTGGCGTCGCCGATCGCATCGCTGTCCGAGGCGTCGTCGCCCACGTTCGGGTCGACCAGCACCTTGCCGGCCAGCACCTGCTGCGGGTCGGTGAACTTCACGCCGTAGTCGCCCGCCGCGAGGTTGTCGAAACGGTAGCTGCCGTCGGCGCCGGTGGTCGTGGTGACCGGTGCGCCGTCGGCATCCGTCACCGCGTTGCCGCTGGCGTCGAGCAGGGTGACCAGCACGCCCTCGATCCCCGGCTCGTTGCCGTTGCCGTCGTCGATGTCGTTGTCGTTGGTGTCGCAGAAGTAGCGGCCCGACAGCGACCCCGGCGGCGCCTGGCCGGGCACGTAGCAGAGATCGTCGATCGCGCCCGAGCCGTTGATCGCCACCTCGAGGCTGACGACGTCGTCGAGGTCGATGACCACCTGGCCCACGCCGCCATTGGCGAGCTGCGGGATCTCGAAGCTCTGCGTCGAGCCGTCGGCGAGGGTGGCGGTGATGGTGCCGCCCTCCTCGGTATCGATCACCTTGATGTCGAACACCTTGGCGGGCAGGTCGAAGTCGAAGGTCAGGCTGCCGCCGCCGGCGTTGTCGTCGGGATCGCTGCTGTCGCCGTCCTCCGAGATGATGAGGATGTTGCCGAGCTGGGCGACCTGGGTCGCGAGGTCGCCGTCGCCGCCGGTCGGGTTGGCGCTGTCGAACACCATCGCGTCGCCCGAGCCGCCGGTGGCGCTGATGGTCACGCCGTCGACCTGGGTCGTCAGCGTCTCGCCCATGGCGAAGCTCTCGAAGTCGATCTTGACCGCGTCGGGGTCGTCGCACACGCGGAACTCGACCTTGCAGAAGTCGACCTTGTCGATGCGCACGAATTCCTTGCCGTCGCCCTCGGCGAAGATCTCGACCTTGGCCCCCTGGGGGATCTCGACGCCCTTGATCACGAATTCCGAGAAGCCGCCGTTGTTGCTGCCGCGGCCGTCGCCGTCACCGTCGAGCGTGATGGTGCCGACGAACTCGCCGTCGATCTTGATGCGGAGCTCGCTCTGCCCGTCGTACTCGTCCTGGATGTGGAGCACGAGGTCGTAGACGCAGCTCGGGCCCGTGAAGGTGGTGTTGAGCGAGCCGTGGCCGCCGGCGCAGACCAGCTTGACCAGCTCGCCGCCGCTGGCGTCGTCGCCGTAGACGGTCTTGAAGCCGTGGGCGTCGAAGTCCTCGGCCTCGATGGTGATGCAGTCGGGGTCGTCGTCCGGGGTCGGCAGCTTCTCGCCCGCGTCCAGCCGGTCGTAGTAGACGCCGCCGATGTTGCAGGCGCCCTTGACCGTGAGCTCGGCGCCGGGCTCGGGCACGCCCCAACCCTCGTGGAAGGTGTAGTAGTTGGCTTTCGTGCCTTCCTGCTCGATCTCGATCAGCACGAACCAGTTGCCGCCGCCGTCCTTCACCCAGAAGTACTTCTCGGCATAGACCTGCCCGCCATTGCCGATCTCGACGCCGTCCTTCTCGATCGTCGCGGTCTGGTAGGAGCGGTCGTTGGCGTTGTCGTAGCAGTCGCCCGACAGCTTGGCGTCGTTGTCGGTGACGGTGAAACAGACCGTCGCCCCGTCGGGAATGGTGAGGGTCTCGCCCACGCACACCCTGCTTCCCGCATTCATGTCCTCGGCCTCATAGGCCGTGAACTCGTACTCACGCACGCTACTCGTCATGATCCACCCTTAAGCACGCTCTTGTCGTCCACCCATCCGCGACTCGTGTGTGCCGCGGCGTCAGTACCGTCAGGACTGAAGTGCGACTGGTCAACTCTCTTCAAAGTTGAACCAGCGACGTCGTCCCGGTATGGGAAATGCGTCGGATCGAGACGCACCAACGGCACTCAAGCCGACTGGACGCTCCAGTAACAATACCGGTCAATACCGCACTCAGGTAGCGGCGGGCACTGTCGCAACACAGGACTTTTTCAGTCAGAAGGGTAATTTTTCCAGCCGTTTACGGCTGATCCGCCGCCGAGGGACGGTGCAGCAAGCTCTCGCGCCGATCTGCCGGGCGACATCGCGATCCTGTTGGCGGCCGACTGTGGCCGGTGTGTTCGAGAGGCCTGCCGCGTCAACTGATTAGTTGCAGGGTGGTGCAGCATGTGACGGCGGCGTCATCGCGGGGCAACAGCGACCCGCCACGGCGCACCCGGCGGGACCTCAGCTCTGGCGCCGGGCCCGCAGCGCCGTCTGCATCGCGACGATCATCGCGTCACGCTCGGCGGCGATCTCGGCCGGCGTCCGGCCGGCAGCCGCGTCCTGGACGCCGGCCACCAGGGTCTCGATCACCGCGTCGGTCAGGTAGACCTCGCCCATCCCGTCCCACCAGCCGTTGAAGGTGTCGCGGAAGTGGTCGCAATAGGCGCGGAGCCCGCCGTCGCCCGCGCCGAGGTGGAACAGCATCGTCGGCCCCATCGCCGCCCAGCGCAGGCCAGGGCCGGCCCAGACCGCCTTGTCGACATCCTCGACCGTGGCGACGCCCTCGACCACCAGGTGCACCGCCTCGCGCCAGATGGCGGCCTGCAGGCGGTTGGCGACATGGCCGGGCATGCCCTTGTTCAGCCGGATCGTGACCTTGCCGATGTCCTCGTAGAAGGCGCGGGCGCGGGCCATCGTCTCCTCGGCCACCACCGGCCCGGCCGTCATCTCGACCAGCGGGATCAGGTGCGGCGGGTTGAAGGGATGGCCGAGGACGAAGCGCGAGGGATCGGCGAAGCCCTCGGCGATCGCCTCCCAGGTCAGCCCCGAGGTCGAGCTGGAGACGATCGCGCCGGGCGCCAGAGCCGGCTCGATCTCGGCGATCACCGCGTGCTTGGGCTCGAGCCGCTCGGGCACGTTCTCCTGCACGAAACCGGCACCCGCGACCGCCGCGGCCGCCGCGGCGTGGAAGCTGACACGCCCGGCGTCGCCACGCGCCGCAAGGCCCAGATCCTCCAGCGCCGGCCAGGCCCGCTCGACATAGGCCCGCACGCGCGCCTCGGCATCGGGCGCGGGGTCGTAGACGGCGACCGTGCGGCCGGCGGCCAGGAACAGCGCCGTCCAGCTGGCGCCGATGACACCGCCGCCCAGCACGGCAACGTGGTCGACAGGGGTCTCGGTCATCAGGGCACTCCCGGGCAGAGGGGGCGTTGGCGCTCACGGCAGCATCGGCGAAGAGCCGGCCCGAGGCAAAGGCACGCTCGCCCGGCGGGGCCGGTGTCGCCACGCGCCGCGTCCCGGCCGCCGCGACGGTGGGTGACGGGGCGGTGCGTTCAGAAGGACACCCGGTCCCCACCCTTCAGCGCCAGCCGCACCCGCGCCTCGTCCGGCGTGGCGACGCTGAGGCCGAGGTTCTCGACGATGCCGCGGATGCGCTCGACCTGCTGGGCGTTCGAGGTCGCGAGCTCGCCCTTGCCGATGTAGAGGCTGTCCTCCAGCCCGACGCGCAGGTTGCCGCCCAGCATCGCGGACTGCGTGGCGAAGGGCATCTGGTGGCGCCCCGCCGCCAGCACCGACCACTCGTAGTTCTCGGCCCCGAACAGGCGGTCGGCGGTGCGGTGCAGATGCACCAGGTGGTCGAGCTCGGCCCCCATGCCGCCCAGGATCCCGAACACCATCTGGATGAAGAACGGCGGCCGGATCAGCCCCTGATCGACGAACCACTTGACGTTGTAGAGATGGCCGAGGTCGTAGCACTCGAACTCGAACTTGGTGCCGTGCTTCTCGCCCAGCTCGCGCAGCGCGTATTCGATGGTGGCGAAGGTGTTGGGGAAGATGAAGTCCCGGGTCATGCCCAGGAACTCCGGCTCCCAGTCGTGCTTCCAGTCCCTGTACTTCTCCAGCAGCGGGAAGATCCCGAAATTCATGCTGCCCATGTTGAGGCTGGCCATCTCGGGGCTGGTGGTGGTGGCGGCGCGCAGCCGCTCCTCCATCGACATGCCGAGACCCGCGCCGGTCGACACGTTGATGACCGCGTCGGTCGACTGCTTGATGGTCGGCAGGAACTGCATGAACGTCTCGGTCCGCGGATCGGGCCTGCCGGTCTCGGGGTCGCGCGCATGCAGGTGGATGATCGAGGCGCCGGCCGCCGCGGCCTCGATGCTGGCGGTCGCGATCTCGGCCGGCGTGACCGGCAGGTGCGGGCTCATCGTCGGCGTGTGGATGCCGCCCGTGGGGGCGCAGGTGATGATGACGGGCTTGGCCATGGGTCAGTTCCTCCGGCGGGCCGCAGGTTTCGGGTGGTGCGCGGCCTCGACCGAGGGATAGCTCGTCCGGCACCGGAACCGGAGACCGTCATGCCGTATTCCTACGTCCCCCTGCCAACCGATGCCGTCCGCGCCATGCAGGCCGGCGGGCCCGACGCCTATGGCCGGCCGCCCGAACGCCAGGTCTCGGACGGGACCGTCGGCTGCCGGCATTGCCTCAGGAACATTGCCGAGGGCGACGACTGCCTGCTGGTCGCCGTGCGCCCCTTCGGCGCTCTGCAGCCCTATGCCGAGACCGGGCCGCTCTACCTCTGCGCCCGGCCCTGCGCCCCCGCCCCCGCGGGCGCGGCGATGCCCGAACTGCTCGACTCCCCCAGCTACATCCTGCGCGGCTACGATGCGCGCGAGCGGATCATCTACGGCACCGGCGGGGTGACGGCGACCGACGGCATCGACGCCCGGCTGACCTCGCTCCTCGACCGCCAGGACGTCGCCTTCGTCGACATCCGCTCGGCCGCCAACAACTGCTTCCAGTGCCGGGTGACACGCGCCTGAGGCCGTCAGAGCCTCGTTGGCCGGACCTGGGCCGAGAGCCCGCCACGAACCCTCATGTCGCCGTGTCG
>JBCBPG010000375.1:0-4999 GCA_039820865.1 Pseudomonadota bacterium | reverse complement strand
CGAGACGGGTGAAGGCCTCCGCCCCCGTCGCAGGCGCGGCGGGCTCGGGCAGGTCGACGCCGACGGCGGCTGCCACCTGGCGCACCCCGTCCTCGACCGGGGCGGGCAGGCGGTCGAGCGTGGGCGGGGCCAGCGCGATCACGCCCCCGAGGCCGGCGGCGATCGCGGTCGCGACCCAGGTGCGGCCGCGCCAGGCGCGGCGTTTTGCGCGCTCCTCGTCGAGCGATGCGACGGTGGCCTCGAGCGCGATCTGGTCCTCGATGCCGCGGAACAGGCCCGGGGGCGGTTCGACCGGCGGGATGACGGCGGCGAGGCCCGCGAGGCGCATCTCCCAGGCCTCGCGCAGCTCCTCGTCCCGCGCGCTCTCGCGCCCGCGCGGCACCAGGCCGAGCGCACGCTCGGCGGCGTCGAGATCGCGGTTCTCGGCGCGGCTAGCCACTGCCGTCTCCCTCCAGGCAGGCCTTCAGGCGCTGTAGCGCCCGCCTCAGCCATGTCTTGACCGTGTTCACGGGGCTGCCGGTCATCGCCGCCAGCTCCTCGCGCGTCCAGCCCTCGAAATAGGCGAGCAGCACCAGCTCCTGCGCCCGGTCGTCCAGCGTGTCCATGCAGCGCGCCAGCGCCATGACCTCAACCCCGCCATCGGTCGCGGCCGCAGGATCGGCCATCGCCAGCAGCGCGTCGTCCGGGCTCTCGTGCCCTTCGGTGCGGCGCCCTCGGCGGCGGAGCGCGTCGATCGCGCGGTTGCGCGTGATCGCGATCATCCAGGCCATGGCGCTGCCGCGCGCAGTCTCGAACCGCCCGGCCTCGCGCCAGACATGGACGAACGTCTCCTGAAGCACGTCCTCCGCCAGTCCCCTCTCGCGTGAAATACGCAGCGCCACGCCGAAGAGTTTCGGGGCGGCCGACTGGTAGAGCGCGGCAAAGGCGTGCCTGTCCCCCTTCGAGACACGGATCAGCAGCGCGGCCAGCGCCGCCGCCGCTCCGTCTGCCCGCTCGTCCCCGTCCCTGGCGATGATGCACCCCCGCCTGCCGTTCTGCCGCCATGCCGGCGGGCCGTTGCGCCGGCTCTCGTTAACCGTTTCACGCGCGTCACGACCATCGCCCTCGGGCGCGCGAATGCAAGCGGTAATCCCGCGACCTGCGCGCGGGGCGGCGCCGGTGGCCGCGCCCCGGTTCGGTGTCCGCGGCGACGGCCGCGCGACCGGCGCGCGCCCCGCCCGCCCACCCGCTTGCGCCGGTCGCGCGGCCCAGAGGCGGCGCCCGGCCCGGTCCGCCGGGCGGGCGTGACGGCCGTCTGTCCGGGCCCCGGGGCCGCCGCTCAGCGGAAGCGGGCGTAGTCCAGCGGGGCGTGCTGGTCGATGCGCGCCTCGACGGCCGGCATCGGGTACTTGAGGCCCGTCGCGCAGTTCCAGAGGAGCGCGCGGTCGTCGGCGCCGATCAGCCCCTGGGCCAGTGCCTCGGCATAGGCCACGGCGGTGGCCGCGCCCTCGGGGCAGAGCAGGAAGCCGTCCTCGGCCGCCACGCGGTCGCGCATCTTCATGATGTCCGCATCCTCGACCGCCATGGCGAAGCCGCCCGATTCGCGGACCGCGCGGATGATGAGGAAGTCGCCCACCGCGATCGGCACGCGGATGCCGGCGGCGACGGTATGGGCGTCGGTCCAGAGCGGCGCGTGCTCCTCGCCCGCCTCCCAGGCGCGCACGATGGGCGCGCAGCCGGTGGCCTGGACCGCGACCATGCGCGGCATCGGGCCCTCGAGCCAGCCGAGCGCCTTGAGCTCGGCGAAGGCCTTCCACATGCCGATCAGCCCGGTGCCCCCGCCCGTGGGGTAGAAGATCACGTCCGGCAGCTGCCAGCCCATCTGCTCGGCCAGCTCGAGGCCCATCGTCTTCTTGCCCTCGATCCGGTAGGGCTCCTTCAGCGTCGAGACGTCGAACCAGCCGACGCCCTCGGGCGGTTGCGGCTTGCCGCCGCCCACCAGCCGCCCGCAGTCGTTGATCAGGCCGTTCACCATGTAGGTGTCGCCGCCCTGGAGCTGGATCTCGCGGATGTTGATCTCGGGCGTGTCGTCCGGGCAGAGCACGGTGGTCCGGATCCCGGCGCGCGAGGCATAGGCCGCCAGCGCCGCGCCCGCGTTGCCGTTGGTCGGGATCGCCATGTGGGAGATGCCGAGCTCCTTGGCCATCGAGACGGCGAGGCAGAGCCCGCGCGCCTTGAACGAGCCGGTCGGCAGGCGTCCCTCGTCCTTGACCACCACGCGCCCCGACATGGCGCCGAGGGCGGCGGCCGAGCGCTCCAGCGGGATCAGCGGTGTCATGACCTCGCCGAGGCTGACGCGGTTCTCGGCCCGCGTCACGGGCAGCATCGCGGCATAGCGCCAGAGGCCGGGCGTGGGGTCGGTGGCCATGCGGTCACGATCGAGGGTCGCGGCCATCGCCTCGAGGTCGTAGCGCACCAGGAGCGGGCGCCCGGCCTCGGACAGCCCGTGCACCACGCCGGCCGGGTAGTGCTTGCCCGTGAGCGAGCATTCCAGGTGGCTCACATGGGTCGCTGTCATGGCTCGTCCTCCCTCTGGCGCCTGTCGGCCTCCCGACCCTCGGCCGGGCGCGCGGCGGGAGACTGGGCGCGGGGGAGTGCGGGCGGTGGTACCGACGCCCCGGCTCGAACGGGGGACCTCTGGATCCACAATCCAGCGCTCTAACCAACTGAGCTACGTCGGCATCGCCGCGGTGACGGGTCATTATCGCCGCGCCCGGCGCTTTTCAACCCGCCTGCGTTCGCCGCTGATGAAAGATCGTTAAAGATCTGTAGAGTGGGCCGACCGGCGCCCAGCACGGTCGACCGCCACCACCAACGAACAAACAAACTGACGGCAGGTTTTCATCATGGGCATTGACACCGAGAGCGACGTCGCTGCGTCGCTGACGATCGGTCCCACCAGCGAAGGCATGGTTCGCCTTTATGTCGAGACCGAGGCGGGCAACGAGATCCCGATGGACTTCGATCCCGACGAGGCGCTCGAGATCGCCGAGGAGATCGCCGCGGCGGCCGAGGCGGCGCGCAGCGGCCGCGCGCGCCGTGCCGGCGGCACGGGCTCCGGCGGCGGCCGCGGCGGCAGGGGCCCGGGTCAGGGCGCCGGACGTCGCCAGGGCAACAGCGGTTGACGGCCGGACCGCCCGCCGTGGATGCCGCCAGAGACACCGAGACCGGCCGCGCCGACCCCCTGTCCGCGTGCCCCGAGGCGGCGTCCGGCGACGCCGCCCCGCATGGTCGCGACGCAGAGGCCTCGCCCAACGTCGCCCCCGCCGCGCCGGCGGCATACGCCGCGCGCCGGACCCGCCGCCCATCCGGCGCCCAGGCCCCCGGGCCGGGGACGCGGGCATCGCCCGCCGCCGGAGCGCCGCCGCCCAGCAACCACGGGATCGAAGACGACGATCCGGGGGACCCGGCGGGGCCTGGCGGGGCGGGGCCTGGAGGGGCGGGGCCTGGCGGGGCCGGGTCTGGCGGGGCGGGGCCTGGCGGGGGCGATCTCCCCGTCGCGCTCGCCTCGGTCACCGTCGCCGGCCAGTGCCGCGAGCGCAGTCCCGCCGACGAGAGCCTTTTCGGCCCCGCCGCGGCCCGCTTCGTCGACCGCTTCCAGGACCCGGCGACGGGGCAGCGTCTGCTCTCGCGCGCCATTGCGGATGGCACGGCCGAGGGCAGCGCCGTCCTGCTCGCCCAGTCGGGACCCTGCCCGATGCGCGTCAGCCTCTGGCGCCAGCGCGGCGGCGAGCGCATCCGCGTCGTCGCGGCCTTCGCGCCCGCGACCGGCGGGCCGACGACGCCGGTTCAGCAGGACACGGCGACCTGGGCAGAGGCCGCGGGTTCTGGATCGCGGGACGGCGCGCCCGCCCGCGAGGGCGGGTCGGACCCGGCTGACCAGGGCGGAGCGCTCGCCGAGTTCGCAGCCCTCATCCGTGGCCCCGCCGAGGCTGCGCTGGCGGCCGCGTTGCCCGCCAGGGGCGCCGGGCAAGACAGCGCGCGGGCGGCGGGTGATGGCGCAGGGGGGGCGGATGCGATCGCGGCACTCTGGCGCGTGCTCGGCCTTCTGTCCCAGATGGAGCGCATGCCGGCCTCGCCCGGCATCGACGGGATCGACAGCGAGATCGACACGATCGCGATGCTGCGCCGGGTGATGCGGCTGGCTGGACCGGCCGCGGGGCGGGCAGGCGTCGTTCTCGCGCCGCCGGCGGATGCGGGGCGCGGGCCTGCGGTGATGGCCGATCGCTCGGCGCTCTGGGGCGCGCTCGAGGCGGCGCTCGACCTCGCGATCGGCGCGGCTGGCACCGGGGGATGCGTCGAGGGCTGGGTCCTTGCCGGTGTGGAGGGCGTCCGCCTCGACCTCGAGGCCCGGCCGGTCGCGGCGCGCTCGCCGGCGGGTGATCTGCCGGCGAGGGCCTCGCGGGACGGGCTGTCCGGGCCGCCGCGCGAAACGCCGGACGAGGGCGGTGCGGGCGGTGGTGCGGCCGACGACCGTGCCGAGGTGGGGCAGCCGGACGTCGGCGGGGCCGACCATGCGCGACGCGAGCGGCGCTCGCGCACCGGCGTCGCCCCCGCACTGCCCGCGGCGGCGACCGGTCGGCTCCGGCGCCTGGCCGTGGCCGCCGGCGCGGTGCTCGAGATCGACGAGGCGCCGGGCGACGGCCGCCTGTCCGTCGCCCTCCACCTCGATCCCGCCCGCGCCCTGCCACCGGCCTGACGCAGCCCGCCGATGCGCAGCGGGCATCGGCAGGGCAGGGGCGCGGCCGCTGCGGGGACGGTGCGGGGCCGATGCTGGGACGGTGCGTGGAAGGTGCCGGGACGGTGCGGGGACGGTGCGCCGCCGCTGCGGGGCCGGTGCTGGGACGGGCCGGATCTCAGAGGGGGGCGTACCCCGTGGCGCCGGTGCCGGGCGCGGCGAGCCAGAGGCGCCGCGCCGCGAGCCGCGCGAAGGAGAGCGTCAGGGCGCGTCGCCGGGCGG
>JBCBPG010000374.1:0-5003 GCA_039820865.1 Pseudomonadota bacterium | reverse complement strand
GACGTGGGCGGGCAGGCGCCCGGCATCGGTCGCGGGCGGGCAGGCGCCCGGCATCGGTCGCGGGCGGGCAGGCGCCCGGCATCGGTCGCGGGCGGGCAGGCGCCCGGCATCGGTCGCGGGCGGGCAGGCGCCCGGCAGCAGCCCTCAGGCGGAGGCAGGCGGGGCGCGGCGGTCGCAGGCGCCGGTCAGCTCGCGCGGCACCGCAAAGTCGATGAACTCGGCCGTATGCGGCGTCAGCTCGCGCCAGCGCGCCACGTTCAGCGTCAGCACAGCCGCCGCCGCGGTCGGGAAATGCTGGAAGGCGCGGGTGCAGTGTGGGCGGACGTGGCCGTTCACCAGCTTGCGGGCGAAGGCTGAAAGTCCCGGCTGGTGGCCGACAACCAGGACCGAGGTTGCGCTGTCGGGCTGTTCGGCGAGGATACCGAACATCTCGCCCGGATCGGCATGGTAGAGCCGCGGCTCGATCACCGCGGCCGGCATGTCCGGCATCGCGGCAGCGATGCGGCGCAGCGTCTGGCGGGTTCGCTTGGCCGGCGAGCAGAGCACGAGATCGGGCCGGTAGCCCGAGCGCTCGAGCCAGTCGCCCATCAGCGGTGCCGCCGCCTTGCCCCGCTTGTTCAGCGGGCGCTCATGATCCTCCAGCTCCGGATCGCTCCAGCTGGACTTGGCGTGGCGCAGCAGAATCACCGTTTTCATGACACTGCGATGTCACGACGGCGCGGCCTCCCGGTCAACCGGAACAAGAGCAGGCCGTGACGGGGCTCTCCCTCCGGGACATCTCCCGTGAAGGGAGAGTGTCACGCGGCCGTGGCTGCCCGGACGTCGGCCCTGCCTGTCACGCCGGCCGCCCGGCCCGGCGGAACGCCTCGAGATGGAAGGCCGCCTGCGCCGCCGGCAGTGCCACGTTGGCGGGACAGGCGCGACGGGCGAGACAGCCGGCCTCGCGGCAGGGCGCCCCCTCGGGCCGGTCCAGATGCGCCCGGCAGCGCGCGACGTCGTAGGTCCCGTCCGCGAAGGCATCGACCGGGCAGGCCCGCGTGCAGGGCGCCGCGCAGGTCGCACAGGGCGGCGGCCCCGGTGGCGGCAGCGCCGGGAGGTCCAGCCGCGTGCGCAAGCCCAGCGCGCCGCGCCAGGACGCATAGAGCCCCCGCGCCGGCGTCACGGCCATGGCCACGGGCGAGGCCGTCGCGCCCTCGGCCCGCGCGGCCCAGCGCATGAAGGGCAGCCAGGGCGGCCCGCCGAAGGGAAACAGCGCCTCTGCCCCCAGCGCCTCTGCCACCGCGCTCAGCACGCGGCGCGACCAGCGATCCAGGGGATCGGGCGCGCCGTCGCCATGCTCGGGCGCAGCCGAGAACGCCGCCCAGAGCCCGCCGCCGGTGGCGCCGACCATCAGCAGCGTGCCGGCCGCCGCGGCGCCCGGGACACCGTCCTCCGGCCCGGGGTGAAAGCCGCCGGTCACGTCCAGCCCGTGGGGCGCAAGGGCGCCCCTCACCGCGGCCAGACCGGGCGCGGGTCCGGGCGCGGGTCCGGTTGCGGGTCCGGTTGCGGGTCCGGTTGCGGGGCTCATCGTCCGGTCGGGCGGAAGGGCAGCGTCAGCGTGAAGCCGAGCCGCGTCGGCCGCGCATCCTGCAGCTCGCCAAGCCCGATGGTCATGGCCGTGTGCCCGCCCTCCGGCTGGTCGGTATAGGTGCCGAACAGGCGGTCCCAGATGCTGAGGTTGAAGCCGAAATTGCTATCGTGCTCAACGCGTTGGATCGAGTGGTGGACACGGTGCATGTCCGGCGTCACCACCACGCGGCGCAGCACCCGGTCGATCCGCTCGGGGATGCGGACATTGGCGTGGTTGAACATCGCCGCCCCGTTCAGCACCACCTCGAACAGCACCACCGCCAGCGCAGGCGCCCCAAGCGCATAGACCAGCGCGATCTTGAAGAGCATCGAGAGCGCGATCTCGAAGGGGTGGAACCGGATCGCGGTGGTCACGTCGATGTCGCGATCGGCATGGTGCACACGGTGCAGCCGCCAGAGGAGCGGGATGTGGTGGCTGGCCAAGTGCTGCAGCCAGATGGCGAAGTCGAAGACCACGAAGGCCAGCACCACCTCCAGCCAGAGCGGCCAGTCGAGCGCGTTGAAGAGCCCCCAGCCCGAGGCCTCGGCATCCATGGCCGCGCCCACCGCCGCCGCGCCGAAGAGCAGCTTGACCATGACCGCGTCGATCGCCGAGACGCCCCAGTTGGTGCCCCAGCGCCCCAGCCGCGGCACCACCAGCCGGCGCATCGGCGCCCGCACCTCCCAGAGCGCCATCACCGCGAAGATGCCGATGAAGGCGCTGAGCCTGATCGCCGCTTCCGAGAGCATCGCCGTCCTCCCCTGCCCTTGGCGAGACATGGCGCACCCGCGCGCCCGGCGCCAGCCGCCGCAGCGTCGCTGCCCGATATCGTGAGCGCTTCATCCTGTCGCCCCGTTTGGATGGTGATACCGTCGCGAACACCTTCCGAGACGGAGACCGCCATGTTCCGCCCCCTTGCCACCGCCGTCGCGCTGTCGCTGGGTCTCGCCGCGCTGCCGGCTGCGGCCGACGATGTCGAGGACGCCCTTGCCGCCGCCCTGGACGCCTATCGTGCGGGCGACGTGAAGCGCGCGGCCGAGGAGGCCTCCTTCGCCTCCGGCCTGCTGGAGCAGATGAAGGCCGCGAGCCTGTCGGGCCTGTTGCCCGAGCCGCTGGATGGCTGGACGGCCGAGGACACCAGCGCCGAGGCGCAGGGGATGGCGCTGCTGGGCGGTGGTCCCGTCGCCGGCCGGCGCTACACGGGTCCCGAGGGCAGCGTGGAGCTGATGCTGATGGCCGACAGCCCGCTGGGGGCCTCGATCGCGCCGATGCTGGCCAACCCGGCGATCGTGGCGGCGACGGGGGGCGAGATCCGCCGCATCGCCGGACAGCGCGCCATCCTGACGGCCGAGGGCGACCTCATGGCCCTGATCGCCAACCGTTTTCTGGTGCAGATGGGCGGCAGCGCCCCGGTCGCGGTCAAGCAGCAGTACTTCGAGGCGATCGACGTCGAGGGCCTCAGCGCCTTTTGACGGCGGCTCAGCGCGCGCGGCGCAGGCGCCAGCGGCTCCAGGCCACCAGCTGCCAGGCGCCGATCGAGCCGAAGAGCAGACCGACCAGGGCGAAGAAGCCGAAGGCTGCCAGCGGGGATTCCTCGGTATCGACCTCGACCCAGGCGGGATCGTCGGGCAGGTAGAGCACCGCGATGGTGTCGCCGACCTCGAACCCGGGATCGGTGACGCCGCGGCGCGAGCGTTCGACCCAGGTCTCGCCCGTCCGGTCGCGGTAGCGCAGCGTCGCGAGGTAGCTGACGGTCCTGGCCGTGGCCGGGTTCTCGTCGCGGCGGCGGATGCTGCTCTCGCTCCGCTCCAGCGCCACGACCTCGGCGGTGGCGGGCAGCGCGCGGGCCTCGAAGGCGATGCTGCGCGCCATGATCCACCAGCCGAAGGCGATGACGCCCACGCCCACCAGCGTGAGCGGCAGGCCGATGGCGAGGCTGCCCCGGCTCATCCGCGCCTCCCCCAATCCGCGGCGTGCGAGCGGCGCCGGCTGTGGTTCAGCCCCGGATGATGGTCCCGGCGCCGTGTTCGGTAAAGAGCTCGAGCAGCACGGCATGGGGCGCGCGCCCGTCGAGGATGACCGAGGCCTCGACGCCGCCCTCGATCGCCGCGACCGCGGTCTCGACCTTGGGGATCATGCCGCCCGAGACGGTGCCGTCGGCGATCAGCCCGCGGATGTCGGCGACCGAGAGATCGGCGATCACCTCGCCCTCGCGGTTCTTTACGCCACTGACATCGGTGAGCAATATCAGGCGCTTGGCGTTCAGGGATGCGGCGACCGCACCGGCGAAGGTGTCGCCGTTGACGTTGTAGGTCTCGCCCGGTTCGGGGCCTGCGGCGGTGGGCGCGATGACGGGGATGAAGTCGGAGGCGATGACCGCCTCGACCAGCGCGGGGTTCACCTCCGACGGCTCGCCGACATAGCCGAGGTCGAGCACCTGTTCGATATGGCTGTCCGGATCGCGGCGCGAGCGGGCGAGGCGGCGGCACACCATCAGCCCGCCGTCCTTGCCCGAGAGGCCGACCGCGCGCCCGCCCTGGGCGCCGATCTCGGCCACGATGCGCTTGTTGATGCTGCCGGCGAGGACCATCTCGACGACCTCGACCATCTCGGCCGTGGTGACGCGCAGGCCGTCGCGGAATTCCGACGTGATTCCAAGGCGGTCGAGCATGCCGTTGATCTGCGGTCCGCCGCCGTGGACGATGACCGGGTGGACGCCGCACTGCTTCATCAGGACGACGTCGCGGGCGAAGCGCTCCATGCTCTCGGCATCGCCCATGGCATGGCCGCCGAACTTCACCACCACCACCGCCTGGTCGTAGCGCTGCAGGTAGGGCAGCGCCTCGGACAGGGTGCGGGCGGTGGCGAGCCAGTCGCGCTTCAGCGCCTTGCGGATCTCCATGGCGCTCCTCCTCGGGGGGGTCGTCCTGCGGGGCCGGACGGGTCTAGCGCCCCGCGGCGGAGGCGGAAAGGGCCGGAAAGCCTGTCGGGGTGAGAGGACGGCTTTCGGGGCCGGAGACCGCGCGCGACTGGCGGAAGGCATTTCGACGCTGGCAGAGGGGGTTACGGGCCGTTTCGGGCATGACGCAGATCAATCGGCGATGATGGAAGTCTCGCCTTTCGCGGTTTTCGCGCGGTTTTCGGGCGGTTGCGTCCGGGGCCTGGGTCTCTCCCCCGGCCCTCTCCCCGGGCCCTCTCCCCCGGCCCCTCTCCCGGAGGGAGAGGGGGGCGCCGGTGGCGGGCGTCAGGCGACGGGTCCGGCCGCCGGTCAGGTGGCGAGGATGCGGGCGATGGTGGCGCGAAGCTCGGGGATGCCGTCGCCGGTCTCGGAGGAGGTGAGGGCGATCTCGGGGAAGGCGGCGGGGTGGGGCTGGAGCGCCTCGGCCACGGCGTC
>JBCBPG010000373.1:0-5019 GCA_039820865.1 Pseudomonadota bacterium | reverse complement strand
TATCTTCGCAAGGCGGCCATGCAGCGGGCGGGACAGGCGATGGGCGGGACGGGACGACGGGGCGGCGGTGCCGGCGGGACGGGTGCCGAGGAGGCGGCGGGCGCGGCGCGGCGCGCGCGCTCGGGGCCCGACAGGCTCCTGTTCCTTACCGAGGAGCAACTGCGCCAGGGCATCGAGCTGATGTTCTTCGCCTATCGCGACTTTACCTCGGACCCCGACGCGGTGCTGGCCGAGCGCGGTTACGGCCGCGCGCATCACCGGGCGATCCACTTCATCAAGCGCAAGCCCGGGGTGACGGTGGCGGGGCTGCTCGAGGTGCTGCGGGTGACCAAGCAGTCGCTGAACCGGGTGCTGCGCCAGCTGATCGAGGACGGGCTGGTGAGCTCGAGCGAAGGGCGGGTCGACCGCCGCCAGCGCCACCTGTCGCTGACCGAGGCGGGCGAGGCGCTGGAGCGCGCGCTCTCCGAGCCGCAGCGCGAACGGCTGCGGCGCGCCTTCTCGGAGGCCGGACCCGAGGCCGTCGCCGGATTTCGCTTGGTTTTGCAACGAATGTTGGACGACAACGGGCGGGAGGCGGTGATGAGCCTCGTCGAGAAAGAGACCCGCTGACGCCCACCGATGCCCGATGTGACCGTTCCCATCCCCTGCCGGCGCCGGATCCCGCGGCCATGAGCGAGACCGAGACGGCCGAGCGCGCCGAAACGGTGCCGCACCTGCTGGTCGTCGACGACGACGCGCCGATCCGCGACCTGCTGAAGCGCTACCTCGTGCGCCATGGCTTCATGGTGACGGCGGCGCGGGATGCCGAGCATGCGGACCGGCTGCTGGGCAGCCTGGCCTTCGACATGCTGATCGTCGACGTGATGATGCCGGGCGAGGACGGGCTCAGCTTCACGCGCCGGGTGCGCATGACGCTGGATGCGCCGGTGCTGCTGCTGACCGCGCGGGGCGAGACCGGCTCGCGGATCGAGGGGCTTGAGGCCGGGGCGGACGACTATCTCGCCAAGCCGTTCGAGCCGCGCGAGCTGCTGCTGCGCATCAACGCGATCCTGCGCCGCGTGACGCTGCCGCCGGAGCCCGCGCCCGCGCCCACGACGCTGACGCTGGGCGACACGCGCTACGACATCACGCGGGGCGCGCTGGAGAAGGGGGGCGAGACGGTGCGGCTGACCTCGTCCGAGCAGGCGCTGATGCGCGTCTTTGCCCGCCAGCCGAACGAGCCGGTCAGCCGCACGCGCCTGGCCGAGGAGCTGGGCGGGGCGGATGGCGAGGTGCAGGAGCGCGCGGTCGATGTGCAGATCACGCGGCTGAGGCGCAAGATCGAGGACGACCCGCGCGCGCCGCGCTACCTGCAGACGGTGCGGGGCGAGGGCTACATGCTGACCCCCGACTGACCCCCGACCTACCCCGGCGCGGGATGCCGCCCCGACGTGCCGGCATGCGGGATGCGGCGACGGCGGTGGTTGCGTCGCGCGGCGAGGCCAGCAAGATGCGCGGCGGTGCCGGTCGGTGAGACGGACCGCGGGCGCGGTCGTCGATGCCGTGTCGCCGCACCGTGTGGCGAGGGGCCGATTGTCGGGGCCGCCGAAACCGGAACGGACCCAGCACGGGAGCACTGGACAGGATGCCGAGGATCATGCCGCCGCGACGCCCTGCATCCACGGGAGCGCGATCCGCCGCGCGTCGCGGGATGGGCGCGCTGGCACTGGTCGGCGCGCTTGCCGCGGGCCTGGCCGGCATGCTCGCCGCGACCGGGACCGCGCGGGCGCAGGTCGATCCGGCCAGCGTCGACTGGGCGGCTGTCGTGAACGAGGTGCCGGACTTTCCGGGCGTCGCGCTCTTCGACATGCCGCGGCTGCAGGCGCAGATGGACGTGGTGGCGGGCTATGCGGCCGAGGGCTCGAACGGGGCGGCGCTGCGCATCCTCGACCGGCTGATCCGGCGCTATCCGCTGGTCAACGATCTCCACGCCACGCGGGCGCTGCTGCTGGCGCGGATGGGACGGATCGAGTCGGCGCTGACGGCGCTCGACCAGGCGCTTGACCTCGGCTACCGGGGCATCGGCGCGATCCGGCGCGCGCCCGCCTTCGCGCGGCTGAGCGCCAACCCGCGCTTTCGCCGGATCGCGGCGCTGGACCGCGACCTGCCGGAACTTCCCCCCCTGCGGACCCGGGCGAGCCGGATCGACGGCCAGAACGCGCTGGTCGATGCCGGCAACACGCGCTGGGACCCGGCGAAGGACATGCTGGTCAGCGGCTTCGTCTTTCCCGAGGTCGAGACGCTGGGGCCGCCGCTGGGCACCGGGTCGCGCGGGCCGCGGGGCCAGCTTGCCAAGCGCATCGCCGCGGGGCAGGCGGCGGGGCTTTCGGGCGTGCTCTACGACAACCGCGACGGCGATCACTCGCCGCTCCGGCGCGACCGTTACCCGCGGCTCTCCTTCGTCGAATACGCCGCCCCCGCGCGCGAGGCCGGGCTGCATTACGGCCCGGCGCGCTGGAACCAGTTCGACGCGATCACCTTCGGCAATTCGTCGACGGCGATCACCGGCGGGCCGGCCTGGCGCAGCCAGGCGCGCGTGATGCTGACCGACCCGGCCGGGCCGCGCCAGCTGGCCCAGCTGTTCGTGGCCAACCATGTCTACGTCTATCCCGAGCATCGCGACCACGATCCCAACCTGGGCGGTGCCGACGGCTGGGGCGACCTGTTTCCGGCCAACACGCCCTACTTCGTCGTCAGCCAGGGGTCCTCGGGCTCGGACCAGCCGTTCCTGAACGCGATCGCGCATATCCTGGCCGCCTTCACGCCCGCGACGCGCCAGAGCCTCGAGGCCCGCAGGCTGATCGCGCCCACGGTGATGATGGCGCTGCGCCGGGGCATGGCGGCGGCGTCGGACGACGACGAGCGCTACATGTCGGGCGCCGCGCATGCCCCGGTGCTCGAGCGCGAGGGGATCCGGCTGGGGCGGATGATCGACATCGCGGCCCGGCTGACGCCCGTGACGACGCCGCCGATGCCGGTCCTGGGGGTCGTGCAGGACCTCGACGCCGCACCGGATGTCGAGCTTCTGGGCGACGGGCTGGACGAGACGCTGTTCGACACGCCCTTTGCCGCCGCCAGGCTGTGGCGCTCGACCGTGCATACCCGCCGCGTGATCCTCGAGGCGCGGGCCGCAGGCGGTCTCGGCGAGGCGCCGCTGACCTTCCGCTGGCGGCTCCTGCAGGGGATCGAGGACCGGGTGCGGATCCGCCCGCTCAATGCCCAGGGCACGCGCGCGCTGGTCGAGATCGACTGGCACGGCCGCTATCCCGTGCCCTGGCGCGACGACATGACGACCGACCGCGTGGACGTGGGCGTCTTCATCGACAACGGCGACGAGATCTCGCTGCCGGCGACCTTCTCGATCCTCGCGCCCTCGATCCAGGAGCGGGTCTACGAGGCGGGCACGGGCGGGACGGTGCGGCTGGCCGAGATCGCCTATGCGCCCGACGACGACGCGGGCCTCTATGCCGACCCGCTGCTGTTCCCGGTGCGCGCCTGGCGCGACGTGATGTTCTATCGCCGCGACGGCTCGCTGGAGGGCTGGGAGCGGATCTACGGGGACACGCTGCGCCGGCGCGAGCGCTACACGGCGCAGGGCCTGCTGGTCCACGAGACCGACGGTCAGGGTCGCCCGCGGATCGTCGAGCCGGTCGACTATCCGGTCAACCGCCGAATCAACGGCCGCCTCGCCGTCGACGTGAAGCCGACGGGCGGGCGGCTGGAGGTGATCTATGCGAGCGCGGAGTCGATCAGCGGCAGCATGGTGCCCGCCGATCGCGCGGGCCTCGCGGACGAGGCCGAGGTCGAGGCGCGGCGGCTGCGGCTGGAGGAGCGGGCCTCGGAGGCGGCGGGCGACGGCGGCTGAGCGCGCCGCCCGCTAGAGCAGTTTCCGACCGAACGGAAACGCCCGCTCTCGCTCCCTCCCACGTCATTGTTGCCGCGATACCGTTACCTTTCAGCGAACGCTGCCGGGCGCCCGGGCGCAACGGTATGTTCATCCGCGCGGGTCTAACCTGACGCGGGAGGGGAGGGGACCCATGATCTCGTTAGGTCGGAAGGCGCTCTAGCCCGCCCGCGCGCCCGCCCGCGCGCGTCTCAGCTGACGACGATGGCGTGGATGCCCGAGGCGGTCGTGCCGCTCAGGTTCACGCGGCGCACGCCGCAGAGGATGTAGCCGTAATCCGGCACCACGACGCTGCGGGCCTCGCCCTTGACCGAGGTGAAGCTGACGGCGCCGCCGCTCTGCACGTAGAGCGCCACGGCCACGGTCTCGAGATCGACGCCGTCGGCCGGCAGCACGGGCATGTAATCGATGCCAGGACCGGTGACCGAGGTGGCGCGGTTCAGGAAGGGATCGTTCATCGGAGATCTCCGCGTTAAGGGCTCGGCGACCTCGATAGCCCCGTGGCGGGACCGTTGCGCGGTGTCCCCACCCGGCGGGCGTTGCGCCGGCTGCGGCGACCGGGCCCGCGCGCGGCGTTGTCGCCGGGCGCGATGGCGCGCTAGGGTCGCGGGATGAGCGTCATCGTCTTCAGCCATCCGTCGAGCCACGAGCATGTCACGCCACCGGGCCATCCCGAGCGCGTCGACCGCATCCGCACCGTCGACGCGGTGCTGGCCTCGGGCGAGTACGACCACCTTGCCCGGCGCGAGGCCCCGCAGGCGGGCGACGAGGCGCTGAAGCGCGCGCATGAGCCGGCCTATGTCGATGCCATCGTGCGCGTCGCGCCCGAGGCGGGGTCGATCTCGCTGGATCCGGACACCCACATGTCGCCCGGCAGCCTCAATGCCGCGCGCCACGCCGCCGGCAGCGTGACCGGCGCGGTCGACGCGGTGATGGGCGACGAGGCGAAGGCCGCCTTCTGCGCCGTGCGCCCCTGCGGCCACCATGCCGAACGCGCGCGGGCCATGGGCTTCTGCCTCTTCAACAATGTCGCGGTCGGCGCACATCACGCGATGGCGGCGCATGGGCTCGAGCGG
>JBCBPG010000372.1:0-5041 GCA_039820865.1 Pseudomonadota bacterium | reverse complement strand
GCCAAGGGCATCGAGGTCTATGGCCACGAATACGCGATGCACTTCCCCCACCACGCCTGGCCGGCGGGGCGCGACCTCAAGCACTCGGCCATCCACGACCGGCTGGTGAGCGCGGGCGGGCAGATGGGCGCCTATAACGGCTGGGAGCGCGCCAACTGGTTCGCCGAGGCGGGCGACGACACCAGCGAGGAGGCGACGCAGACCTGGGCGCGCCAGGGCCCCTGGGAGCCGCGGGTGAAGGCCGAGTGCGAGGCGGTGCGCGACGATGTGGGCGTGATCGCGATCCCGGGCTTCTCGCGCTATCGCGTGCAGGGTCTTGGCGCGGCGGCGGCGCTGGACGGGCTGATCGCGGGACAGCTGCCGCGGATCGGGCGCGTCGGGCTGGCGTACTTCCCCGACGAACGCGGTCGGGTCCTGACCGAGATGTCGATCCTGCGCGACGGCGAGGACGACTTCCTGCTGGTCACCGCGGCGGCCGCGCAGTGGCACGACTTCGAATACCTGCGCGACCGGCTGCCGATGGGGATGCCCCTTGAGGACGTGACCGAGGAGAGCGAGGCGCTGCTGGTCACGGGGCCGCGGGCGCGCGACCTGCTGGCGCCGATCGCCGAGGCTGACCTGGCGCGCGGCTGGCTCAGCCACCAGGAGGCCGTGGTGGCGGGGCGCAGGGTGCGCCTGGCGCGGGTGTCGTTCGCGGGCGAGCTCGGCTGGGAGGTGCATGCCGCGTCCGCCGACGTGCCGGCGGTCTATGACGCGGTGATCGGGGGCGGGGCGCGGCCGTTCGGGATGTTCGCGCTCAACAGCCTGCGCCTCGAGAAGGGCTATCGGGCGTGGAAGGGCGATCTCTCGACCGACTATTCGCTGCTGGAGGGCGGGCTGGAGCGGTTCGTCCGCTTCGACAAGGAGGCCGACTTCCCCGGGCGCGCGGCGCTGATGGCGGAAAAGCAGCGCGGCTCGTCCAAGCGCTTCGCGACCATGACGGTCGAGGGCAACGGGTACGATGCGCCGTACATGTCGACCGTCTGGAAGGGCGACGAGGTGGTGGGCGAGACGACCTCGGCCGGCTGGGGCTATCGCGTGGGCGCGCAGGTCGCCCTCGGCATGGTCCGCGCCGATTGCGCCATGCCGGGCGCACAGCTCGAGATCGAGATCTTCGGCACGCGCCACACGGCGACCGTGCGGGGTGACGGCGCGCTCTGGGATCCGGAGAACGCGCGCATCCGGGCCTGATCGGGGG
The DNA here is from genome assembly GCA_039820865.1 of Pseudomonadota bacterium. Lineage (GTDB taxonomy): Bacteria > Pseudomonadota > Alphaproteobacteria > Rhodobacterales > Rhodobacteraceae > Thermohalobaculum. Next base: position 3,804 of record JBCBPG010000372.1, on the reverse strand, counting down.
GGCGCCTCTGCGCCCCTCTCACGCACGCGCCCGCGCCGGGGCGCAACGATGCCGGCGCGTCTCCAGTGCTGCGAGGCGACCCATGGAGCAAGAGACCACCCTCCCCCGTTCGCGCCGCTCGGGCGGCGGTCGTGCCGCGAGGCAGGCGGCCCGCAGCACGCCGCTGACCGGCGAGGCGCGGCCGATCCGGGCCGGCATGCAGGGCGGGCTCTATGCACCGCTGGCCGAGGCCGATGTTGCGCGCATCCACGAGGCGGCGCTGGCGGCGCTGGCCGAGATCGGGTTCCGCCGCGCACCGCCCTCGGGCGTCGCGATCCTGACGGGCGCCGGCGCCGAGCTGGGCGAGGACGGGCGCATCCGCTTTCCCCGCGCGCTGGTCGAGGACACGCTGGCGGTCGCCTGCCGCGAGCTGACGCTCTTTGGTCGCGACCCGGCGCATGACCTGCACCTGGCGCCCAACCGGGTGCATTACGGGACGGCGGGTGCGGCGGTCTCGATGGTCGACCCGCATGCCGAGACCTATCGCGACAGTCTCACCCAGGACCTCTACGACGCCGCGCGGCTGGTCCATGCGCTCGACAACATCCACTTCTTCCAGCGCTGCATGGTCTGCCGCGACGCGGACGGCGATCTCGAGCTCGACCTGAACTCGATCTACGCCTCCTGCGCGGGCACGACCAAGCATGTGGGGCTGTCCTTCGTCGGGCCGGAGACGCTGCCCGCGAGCCTCGAGATGCTGCACATGATCGCGGGCGGCGAGGCGAAGTTCCGCGAGCGGCCGTTCTGTTCCAACACCAACTGCTTCGTCGTGCCGCCGCTGACCTTTGCCGAGGAGAGCTGCAAGGTCATGGAGATCGCCGTGGGCGCGGGCATGCCGGTGCTGCTGCTCTCGGCCGGTCAGGCGGGGGCGACGGCGCCGGCGCCGATCGCCTCGGCCATCGTGCAGGCGGTGGCGGAGTGCCTGGCGGGGCTGGTCTATGTCAACGCGATCCGGCCGGGCGCGCCGGCGATCTTCGGCACCTGGCCGTTCGTGAGCGACCTGCGCACGGGCGCGATGTCGGGCGGCTCGGGCGAGCAGGCGCTGCTGACGGCGGCCTGCGCGCAGATGCACCGCCATTACGGCCTGCCGGGCGGTGCGGCGGCGGGGATCGCGGATGCCAAGCTGCCGGACATGCAGGCGGGCTGGGAGCAGGCGATCTCGAACGTCATGGCCGGGCTGTCGGGCCTCAACATGGTCTACGAGGCCGCGGGCATGCATGCCTCGCTGCTGGGCTTCTGTTTCGAGAGCCTGGTGCTGGGCAACGATCTGGTCGGACAGGCGCTGCGCTGCGTGCGCGGCATCGAGGTCAACGACGAGACCGTGTCGCTGGACGTGATGAAGGCGGTCTGCCTGGACGGGCCGGGGCACTATCTCGGTTCGGACCAGACGCTGCGGCTGATGCAGAGCGAATACGTCTATCCCGACATCGCGGATCGCCTCAGCCCCAAGGAATGGGTCGAGAAGGGCCGGCCGGCGCTGCTGGACCGTGCGACGGCGCGCAAGAACGCGATCCTGGCGCGCGACGCCCACCAGATCGCGCCCGAGATCGACGAGGCGATCCGCGCGCGCTTTCCGGTCAAGACCCTCATCCACAGCCATCCGGAGGTTCAGCCGTGACGCTCCCCCCCGCCCGTGCCCGCGTCGTCATCATGGGCGGCGGCATCGTCGGCTGCTCGGTCGCCTATCACCTGGCGAAGGAGGGGTGGCGCGACATCGTGCTGCTCGAGCGCAAGTCGCTGACCTCGGGCACGACCTGGCACGCGGCGGGGCTGATCGCGCAGCTGCGCGCGACGCAGAACATGACGCGGCTGGCGAAGTACAGCCAGGAGCTCTATGGCCGGCTGGAGGCCGAGACGGGCGTGGCGACGGGCTTCCGGCGCTGCGGCTCGATCACCGTCGCGCTGACGGGCGAGCGGCGCGAGGAGCTCTTGCGCGCCGCCTCGATGGCCCGCGCCTTCGGCGTCGAGATCGAGAACATCGGGCCGAACGAGATCAAGTCGCGCTATCCGCATCTCAACTGCGAGGACGTGGTCTCGGGCGTCTGGCTGCCCCATGACGGCCAGGGCGACCCGGGCAACATCGCGCTGGCGCTGGCCAAGGGCGCGCGGATGCAGGGCGTCACCATCCTCGAGCGCACCGAGGTCACGGATGTCGTGCGCGATGGCCGTCGGGTGACGGGCGTGGCGTGGAAGCAGGGCGAGGCCGAGGGGACGATCGAGGCCGAGCATGTGGTCAACTGCGGGGGCATGTGGGCGCACGGGCTGGGCCGGATGGCGGGCGTGAACGTGCCGCTCCATGCCTGCGAGCATTTCTACATCGTCACCGAGGCGATCGAGGGTCTCGGCCAGATGCCGGTCCTGCGGGTGCCGGACGAGTGCGCCTACTACAAGGAGGATGCCGGCAAGATGCTGCTCGGCGCCTTCGAGCCCGTCGCCAAGCCCTGGGGCATGGCGGGCATCCCGGCCGAGTTCGAGTTCGACCAGCTGCCCGAGGATGTCGACCACTTCGAGCCGATCCTCGAGAAGGCGATCACCCGGATGCCGATGCTGGGCGAGGCGGGGATCCACACCTTCTTCAACGGCCCCGAGAGCTTTACGCCCGACGACGCCTATCACCTCGGCCTCGCGCCCGAGCTCGACAACTACTGGGTGGCGGCCGGCTTCAACTCGGTCGGCATCCAGTCGGCCGGGGGCGCGGGCATGGCGCTGGCGAGCTGGATGGAGACGGGCGAGAAGCCCTTCGACCTCGGCGATGTCGACATCGCGCGGATGCAGCCCTTCCAGGGCAACCGCCACTACCTGTTCGAGCGCTCGAAGGAGACGCTGGGCCTCCTCTATGCCGACCACTTCCCCTATCGCCAGAAGGCGACCGCACGGGGCGTGCGCCGATCGGCGCTGCACGGGGCGCTGGCGGCGCGCGGCGCGGTCTTCGGCGAGGTCGCCGGCTGGGAGCGCGCCAACTGGTTCGCCGCCGAGGGCGAGGCGCGGGAGTACCGCTACACCTGGGCGCGCCAGAACTGGTTCGCCAATGCCGCGGCCGAGCATAAGGCGATCCGCGAGGCGGTCGGCCTCTACGACATGTCGAGCTTCGGCAAGATCCGGGTCGAGGGCCGCGATGCCGAGGCCTTCATGAACCGCGTCGCGGGCGCGGACATGAGCGTGCCCGTGGGGCGGATCGTCTATACCCAGTTCCTGAACAGCCGCGGCGGCATCGAGGCCGATGTCACGGTGACGCGCCTGTCCGAGACCGCCTACCTCGTCGTCACGCCGGCGGCGACGCGGCTGGCCGACCAGACCTGGATGCGCCGCCAGATCGGCGAGCGCGCCGTGGTGCTGACCGACGTGACCGCGGCCGAGGCCGTGATCGCCGTCATGGGCCCCAATGCCCGCGCGCTGATGGCCGCCGTCTCGCCCGACGACTGGGCGCCCGCGGCCCATCCCTTCGGCCTCGCGCGCGAGGTCGAGATCGGCATGGGGCTCGCCCGGGCGCACCGGGTCTCCTACGTGGGCGAGCTCGGCTGGGAGCTCTATGTCGGCGCCGACCAGGCCGCGCATGTCTTCGAAGCGCTGGTCGAGGCGGGGGCGGATCACGGCGCCAGGCTCTGCGGGCTGCACGCGATGGACAGCTGCCGCATCGAGAAGGCCTTCCGCCATTTCGGCCACGACATCACCTGCGAGGATCACGTGCTCGAAGCCGGGCTGGGCTTTGCCGTCAAACGCGACAAGCCGGACTTCATCGGGCGCGAAGCCGTGCTGAAAAAGCGG